>JAGRPD010000270.1:2156-16323 GCA_020439875.1 Verrucomicrobiales bacterium | reverse complement strand
CTGCCCGAGAGGCTGGGGTCAAACGATTTGTCTATGCGTCATCCAGCTCGGTTTATGGGGACGAGCCCAATCTGCCCAAAGTGGAAGAGCGTCTGGGCAACGTATTGTCTCCCTACGCCCTGTCCAAGTTGGTGAACGAGCAGTACGCCGCCATCTTCGCCCGCTGCTACGGCATGGAGTGCATTGGCATGCGCTACTTCAACGTCTTCGGGCCCCGCCAGGATCCTCGTGGGGCCTACGCGGCGGTGATTCCCCTCTGGTTTTCCGCCATGCTCAAGGATGGGTCCATCTTCATCAATGGCGATGGCGAAACGTCGCGCGATTTTTGTTTCGTGGCCAATGTCGTGCAGGCCAATCTGCGTGCGGCCCTAGCGACCCGTCCCGATGCGGTCAACCGAGCCTACAACATCGCCTGCGGCGACCGAACCACCCTGAACCAGCTGGTCGAGCGCATCGCAGAAGCTGTCGTAAAGGTGAAGCCGGGCCTGCAAATCCAGCCGAAGGTGGCTTATCGAGACTTTCGTGCTGGAGACGTGCGCCATTCTCTGGCCGATATCAGCGCCGCCCGCGATCTGCTGGGCTACGAACCCACCCATCAGGTGGGCGATGGCCTGCGCGAGGCGGCGGAGTTTTATGTAACCTCGGTGTTGGCGTGAAGTGGATGGCATGAGACCTGAATCAAGCAATATCGGTGAATGCGACCTGCCCGCAGGGGTCATTTTGGCAAGAAGTTCGTCCCAAAGACTTCCAGGTAAGGTCTTGATGCCGATTGCAGGTCAGCCCATGGTTCGATATGTAATTGAGAAACTGCAGCATTGTCCGGTTGTTGGTCGCATTTGTTTGGCAACTTCAACGGATAAATCTGATGATGAATTGGCGCGTTACTGTGAGCAAGAGGGAATTGTCTGCATAAGAGGTCCTTTGGAAAATGTGGCGGCTCGGGCTTTAATTGCGGCCGAGCATATGGGTGCCCAATGTTTTTTTCGCGTCAATGGTGACAGCCCCTTGCTTGGTTCCGAATTGCTGATCGAGGCGTGGGATATCTATCGTCAGAATTCTCCAGACTTGGTAACGAATATTTTCCCTCGCACCTTCCCCCCGGGAGCGTCGGTTGAATTGATCCGAACGTCAGCCATGCAAAAAGCTGTGGCCTCAATGATTGATCCAGATGACAAAGAGCATGTGACCAAGTTTTTTTACAGACACTCCGAGCAATATCATATCGAAAACCTGCTCAGCAATCAGGCCTATGGGGAGATCCATCTTGCTGTTGACTGCAAGGAAGATTTTTCTGTTTTGTCGAAAGTCATAGCTCGAATGAATCGGCCCCACTGGGAGTATCGATTGAGTGAGACGGTGAATCTACTGTCGGAGGTGGGGGCAAATGGCTGACACTTTACTCAGAACGGAATCGAGTGTGCGAAAGCACCTATCGAGGGGGATTTGGCAAAGAATCCGACAGACGTGGATGTTGCGTGGAATTGGATCTGCAGGTGAGGGGTTGTATCTGGAAAGAAATGTCAGGCTGCTTCGCCATCCGCAGAATGTAGATCTCGGGTCTTGGGTGATCGTAAAAGAAGGGGCTCGTTTATGCCCTGCCAACCGTCAGGCACGAATTCGAATCGGTGATTGGACCACCATAGGATACCACACCTATGTTTTCGCAACGGCGGGTGTGGAAATTGGAGCCAACTGCTTAATTGCCCCGTTTTGCTATCTCGTCGATTCAAACCATGGAGTTAGAAGGGATCAATTGATTCGCGAGCAACCGATGTCTGCCTCTCCGATCGTTATCGAGGAGGATGTGTGGCTGGGAGCAGGAGTGACGGTCCTCAAGGGTGTTAAGATCGGGCGAGGAGCCGTGGTTGGAGCCGGAAGTGTGGTTTCCACGGATGTTCCGGCCTATGCGATCGCGTCTGGCAATCCGCTCCAAATAACGGGGGAGCGTAGATTTAAAGATGCCATCATTGACGTAGAATCATGAGTCTCCCACGCGTTACAGTCTATGTTACGTCCCGCAATTACGGACGCTATTTGCAGCAGTGTTTGGATAGCGTATGGGAGCAAACCCTTCAACAGTGGGAAATGATCCTGTTTGATGAAGGTTCCGAAGATGATTCACTGAAGATTTGTCGAGCGGCGGAGGCGCGAGATCCGCAAAGGGTTCGAGTTGTCGCACATGAGCAACCCAAGGGACTTCGGGCATGCGCCAATCAAGCCATCCAATTGGCCCGAGGGGAATACATCATTCGATTGGACGCGGATGATTATTTTGACGAGAACGCTTTGTTGGTGATGGTGGCGTTTCTGGATTCCAATCCTGAAGTTGGCTTGGTTTATCCGAACTGGACGTATATAGGTGAGAATGGAGAGTTCTTAGGCGTCGAGGATCGCAAGAAAGTAGGTGCTGAAGCGAAAGTTTTGGATCTCCCTGCTCATGGAGCTTGCACGATGGTGCGGAAAAGGGTGTTGAAAGCGATTGGTGGTTACGATGAACGGTTTAATAGTCAGGATGGTCACGAGCTGTGGATGAAGGTGCTTCATCGGTATCGTGTGGGAAACGTCCGGACGCCCTTGTTTTTTTACCGCCAGCATGACACCTCAATGTCTCGCGACGAGATGCGTTTGCTTGATTCTCGCCGGAGAATCAAAGAGGCCATTGCGGCGCGAAACGATGCTGAAATCAAGCCGAGAGTGGTTGCTGTCGTCCCTGCGAAGAACTCATATCATGCGCTCAAAAATGTAGTACTTGAACCCTTTTCAGGAAAACCACTCATTGATCACACTATCGATACCGCGATTGAAAGCGGGGTGTTTGATTTGATTCTCGTCACCACCGACGATCACTCTGTCATTGCTCACTGCAAAGGAAGAGGAGGGGTGGTTGCGAGACTTCGAGACGCTCGGCTCTCCGACACCCGAGCCAAGCTGGCAGAGGTTGTAAGCGATGCAGTGGTTCGTATGGAAGAGGAGCTAGGAATGTTTCCTGACATTGTGGTGACTTTGAGTGTTCATGCTCCATTGCGCCGAGCTGGTCACATTAAGGAGGCGGTTGATACCCTCTTGGTCTATGACGTGGATCAAGTCATTAGCACCTATGAGGATGTTGAGCTGCATTTCCGCCATGGTCCCCATGGGATGGATCCACTAAACCCCGGCATGCTCAATACCCTTCGATTTGAACGGGAGGCTCTGTATGTGGACAATGGCGCGGTCCACGCTGTGTGGAGAGATCACTTGGTTGCCAGCAGTCTGTACAAGGGCCGAATTGGACACATCGTCATGCCGCGCATGGAGAGTTTTCAAATCAAGAGCGTGGCAGACGCCGACTTGATCAAAGGAATCTTGGAGCGTCGAGATGCTGACGCTTGATCCTGGGGTTAATTCGGTCAAAGTGAAGGCCTTCCAATGAAAACAAGCTCCTCCCACCCATTTCAAGGTCGCCACGGTCCTTTGCTGATTGCAGAGATTGGCGGGAACCACGAGGGTGATTTTGACTATGCCCAACGCCTCACAGCCCTCGCCATTGAATCGGGAGCTGATTTTGTCAAGTTTCAGCTCTATCGCGGTGATACGCTAGTAAGCCCGGTGGAGTCTCCGGATCGGAACGCTCACTTCAAGAAGTTCGAGTTAACGAGAGAGCAGCATCTTGCATTGGCAAATCAGTGTGAAAATGCAGGAGTGGGATATATGGCGTCAGTCTGGGATTTGGAGATGCTGGATTGGATTGATGACCACTTGCCAATCTATAAAATCGGATCGGGCGACTTGACGGCCTACCCGGTCGTGAGAGAGTTTGCCAAGCGAGGGAAACCCATAATTCTTTCGACCGGATTGGCAACCCTTGAAGAAGTGACCGACGCCACGGCCTTCATTCGAGGTGTCAATCCAGTTTACAATCAGTCCGATCACTTGGCGGTGTTGCAATGTACGTCGATGTACCCAATTGATGATTGTGATGCCAATTTGCGCGTTATGGATTCACTACGCGAAGCTACTGGTACTACAATTGGATATTCGGACCATACCGTTGGCTCTTTGGCTCTTTTGGCGGCAGTAGCTCGCGGAGCAGAGGTTCTTGAATTTCATTTTACGGATCAGCGGGAAGGAAAGGTTTTTCGTGATCACAAGGTTTCACTGACGCGAGACGAGGTGAAAGAGTTGGCAATCCAAGTCAATCGCATTTCAAAGATGCTGGGCGATGGACTGAAAAGACCCTTGCCTTGTGAGGTGGAAACGGGCCATGTAACGAGCTTTCGGCGTGGAACCTACTTGAAGCGATCAATGAGTGAAGGAGAAATGATTCAGGCGGAAGACTTGGCATGCCTGCGTCCGAATCATGGTGTTGACGCAAGAAAAGCAGATTCATTGATTGGACGTCGATTGCCTCGATCGTTTGCGGCATGGGAATCGCTGCCGGTATTCGACCAAGAAATGCAATAGCGAGAAACAATTTGAAGATCAAAACTATGAAAACATTGTGGCAAAGAATTTCACCAATGACCCCCACTCAGGCCCAAGAGCTTGAGACTTGGTGTCGGGGTGAGGAGAATTTTTCCGTTCGAGTTACCCTCGGTAAGAAGACGGACCTCCTGAAACTGAAGAAGAACATTGTTGAGAACATCAAGAGCCAGCAGGATCACTATCAAGCGACTCGGGGAAAACTGTACTCACAGTCTGAAATGGAGGATGTGCCTTGCTGCATGGTTTGCGGGCAGGCTTCTTCGGATGCGGTTTTGAAGATGGAGGTTTACGGGGCCAGGTACTGCCAATGTCCCGCCTGTGATCACGTGTACGTGGTTCGCCGCCCGACATCTTCCGCCATTTCGAAATTTTATCTTTCCGATATCAATTATGCGGCAACCTATACGGATCGCGAAGCGGCAGAGTCACGATTGCAAGCTATCGCGGTACCTTGGTTGGATTGGTTGATAAAGACCTATGAGGAGGCACATGGTAGGAAACCCCGAAAGATCGTGGACGTGGGGTCCGGGGCCGGGCACTTTGTCGAAGCGTGTCGCCGGGCGGGCATGGAGGCTCACGGAATCGAGATTAGCGAGTCTAGTCGGGAATTTGCGCGACAGGTTTGGGGGATTGAACAGGATGGGCGAGATTTCTTGGAGGTTGCTGAAAACTACTCGGGTGCTGATGTGGTAACGTTTTGGGGCTTGCTGGAGCATACCGTGAATCCGTCCGAGATTTTGGCTGCAGCCAATCGGGTCATTCAAAGTAGTGACGCAGGAATGGTGGTGGCCAAGCTGCCTCGTTGGCATAGCCTAAGTTCAGCTGCACAATCGGTAGCTACCAACACGATTTTGCGCCATCTGGATCCGATGGGGCACATCATGGCTTTTACCGACAGCTCCGCTGCCGAACTTTACCACCGTTGTGGCCTCCGCCCAGCGGCTGCTTGGTACTATGGCATGGATGTGTATGAGACTTTGATGCAGTTGTGCAATCGCTCCGGCAACTACGAGACTTTGGTAAAGACAGGTGCAGAGCAAGTTGAGATTCAGCAATGGGTCGATGAGGCGAGATTTGCCGATGGATTGGTTCTTGCTGGTGTGCCCCACAGTCAAAGAGATTGCTAGTTTGTGATGGGGCTGCATTTATTCTCGCAACACCCAAAATTGGCTGAACAGATCCAATGGGTGGCTCCAAAATTGCCAGGCTTTGATTTTCGAGAGCCGCGTTGCGAGACCGATTTTTATGGTGCGAGTGACGAGATTGCTCGGGCGATAGGTATTGGTGATCCGCCGCTGAGCCCTGGGATCTGGCGGCATGGCTGGTCGTTTTTTCCCCTAACGAATGCTGAAGCGTTTGCTGGCTTCAAAGCGAGTGAGCGAATGCATTTGGTGGGGACTAAAAAAGAGGAACAATTTTTATTGGAAGCTGGATATGTAAACAGCAGGGCGGTTGGAGTTCCTTATTTATACGCAGATTGCATGCCGGTGGAGAGAATGCCGAATTCGGTTTTGGTGTTGCCGTGTCATTCTTTGCTAGAGGTTCGTCAGCATGAAGACAAACTTCGGCATGAAAAGGAGTTTGCGGCTTGGATGAGAGAGCTGCGGCAGCAATATGATTGTGTATGTGCGTGCGTGCATGGAAGTTGTGTGAGAACCGGGCAATGGATAGAGGCCCTCGAAGCTTGCAGTATTCCATGGATAACCGGGGCTTTGCAAGATGACCGTAACGCGTTGCGACGCATTCGAACGATGTTCAACGCGTTTGAAGTGGTGTTGACCAATCAGGTTGGATCAGGGATCTTTTATGCGGCTCATGATGGAGCCAGGGTTGCGGTATGTGGGCCCGATGCAATCGCGCCTCCATTGGCGGCTTTTAAAGATCATCCGTTCTATCAAAAGCATCCAGAGATGATTGAGTTGCGAAAACATGGTCATCCAGATGTGTTGAGGCAGAGATTTCCGGAGATTTTCGTGGAACCGCACGCTGCGATTTTGTGCAAAGAGTTAGCGGTGCAGGAATTGGGGGCAGCGCATTTGATGAACCCCTTTGAGATTGCTCGATTGTTGGGATGGCGACCCTGCGATGGCGACAAGGATTGGTCGGGACAGAATCGGGATGAGGTGCGCCGAGCTTTGGGGTGGATCCCGTCTTCCTTTGGTAGTAGTGCGGAGCTTGAAGAGTTAGGTCGATTGATCACAAAACTGAAACTGTCTCCAGACGAGGTCCAACGGTGCTTGAAAGAATGGAAAGATCTTGAAAAGGCGGCTGGAAAAGGGAACAAAGCAATTCGAGAACTCGATCAAATCAAGCGATCGAGAACATGGAGGTGGTTGGGTCGGCGATTGTTCCGCATGGAGAGTTAGGTCCAGTTGATTCACTCTTGGCACAGGCGCTCGATGTCTTTTTGGCGGCCGAAGAGGATGAGGCGGTCTCCGGGGGCCATGACGAAGTCGGGGCCGGGGGTGCCGACGATCTGATAGGTGGGTTTGGCGTCGGGTTCGCTCTCGGGGGCGGGGATGCGACGGCGGATGGTGACGATGTTGAGACCGTGACGGCGGCGGAGATCGGCATCGGCGAGGGTTTGACCTTCAAGCTGGGATGGAATTTCGATCTCGACGATGCCGTGCTGGTCGTCGATGCCGAAGTATCGGCGGACGGCTTCATGAGTGAGCTGGCGAGCGAAGTGAGAGGCGGCGAGGGTCTCGGCACGGATTTTTCCGGTGATCTTCATGAGCCCGAGCAGGCGGCTGTGGACGTTGTTGATGACGCGGGTGTAGAGGCGGCGAACGCCGAGGGTCTGACAGTGAGCGGTGATGATGAGGCTGGATTCGAAGTCCTCTCCGATGGCGATGATGGCGGCTTCGCAATCGCTGACGCCGAGCTGGGTGAGGGCGTCCAGGTCGGTGGCATTGGCCTGAGCGGCGAGGGCGCAAAGGTCTTGGACGGGCTTGAGGGCGGCGGGTTCGGTGTCGATGGCGAGGACTTCGTGTCCGGCTTCTGCGAGTTCGGTGACGAGGGCGGTTCCGAAGTTTCCGAGTCCGATGACGGCAAATTTCATGAGGCTTGGGCGGGGTGTCAGTTGAGGGGGAGGCGTCCGTCGGGCAGTTCGTAACGGCGAGGATGCGGGGTGCCGGCGACGGTGAGGACAAAGGTGAGGAGGCCGACGCGGCCAGCGAGCATGCTGAGGATGATGATGACTTTGGGGAGGGGATCGAGACTGGAGGTGATGCCGCGAGAGAGGCCCACGGTTCCAAAGGCGGAGAAGCACTCGAAGACGACATCAAGCGGTCGGAGCAGGGGCTGACTCCAGGTGATGCAGAGGATGGAGAGGCCGACCCAAAAGAGCGAGAGGACGATGGTGGCGGTGCAGCGTTCGACGATGTCGCGTGGGATGCAGCGATCCCACAGGTGCAGGTTGGTGTGGCCTCGGATGAGCCGCCCGAGTTCGCCGAAGGAGACGGCGCAGGTGGTGGTCTTGACTCCACCTGCCGTACCGCCGGGGCTACCGCCGATGAACATGAGGAAGCACATGAGGAGCACGGAGGCGCTGCCGTAGCTGCCGTAATCGGAAATGTTGAAGCCTGCGGTGCGGGCGGTGACGCTGTCAAAAAATGCCTGCCAGAGGGCGGCAGCGGTGGGGGTGGCTCCCTCAGCCAACCAGAGGATGAGGGTGCCGCCGATGAGGAGGAAAAAGGTGACGCGGAGGACGAGTCGAGTGTGAATGCCGATGCGAGGGCTGATGGCGGCACGGCGAGCCCAGCGGGCGCGAGGCAGGAGGCGACGGCAGAGACGGGCGCTGAGCTGGAGGGCGACGCGGGGTAAGCTGGAGACGACGCTGAAGCCGAGGCCGCCGAGGATGATGAGGGCGAGGATGATGGACTGTGCGGCGTGACGTTCGGCGAGTTGGGGTTCGGCGAGGCCGGCGGAGAAGGTGGAGAAACCGGCGTTGCAAAAGGCGGAGACGGAGTGGAAGACGGAGTCAAAAAAGACGTGGTCGGTGCGGACGGGGTTGGTTTGCCAAGCCTGATGAATGAGCAGCGCGCCGAGGGCTTCGATGACGAGGGTGAGCACGACGACGCGGCGCACGAAGCGCCCCATGGCACCGACGTTGTCCTCGCTGAAGAGTTCGCTGAGCTTGGCGTGATCTCGCATCGAGACACCCTGACCGACGATGAGGGACATGAACCAGGCGAGGGTCATGATGCCGAGTCCGCCGACCTGGATGAGAAAAAGCAGAATGCCGTGGCCGCGCGCGGTGAAGGCGGCTCCGGTATCGACGACGGCGAGTCCGGTGACGCAGACTGCGCTGGTGCTGGTGAAGAGGGCGTCGAGCCAGGAAATGCCGTGCTGGGTGGCGGCGGGGGTTTTGAGCAGCAGGGCTCCGAGGAAGATGGCGAGGATGAAGCCGCCGACGAAGAGGGTGCCGGGGCGGGCGGCTTGCAGAGAGCGCGCCTGGGTGAGGCGGAGCAGACGCAGGCCAAAGGGGATGATGAGGGTGAGCTGGATGAGGACGAGGGCGAGCAGGGCCCCGGCGCGTGGGGTGAGGAAGGTGCCGAGCCACTGCTGCAGGGGATGGCTGAGACCGAAGCGCCCGACGGCGAGCAGGGTGAGGGCACCGAGGATGAGGCTGCGTTTGAGCAGGGACTGGCGACGATCTCGGGTGGCGAGGCCGGTTTCAGAGACGAGGGCGAGGAGGACGAGGATCCAGGTGGCTCGCTCGGAGAGGGCCGCATGATTGGGGCTGAGCTGCCAACCGACTTCCCACACGAGCAGGCCGATGCCGAGGATGCCGATGACGGCATCGAGGATCAGCAGACGCCGCGTCCACGGATCGGTGGGGCCGGTCGCTGGATTCGGCGCGGCGGGCATGATGCTTTAAAGAGGCAGCGGCTGGCTTTCGCCGATGACACGGACTTCGAGGTCGAGCTGAATGCCGCGCTGCTCCAGGGCAGTGGCTTGGATTTCGCTGATGAGATCTAGGATCTCCCGGGCGGTGGCTCCACCGACGTTGACGATGAAGTTGCCGTGGACATCGGAGACGCGGGCGCGGCCGACGGAGCGACCTTTGAGGCCGAGCTGATCAATGAGCTGGCCAGCTCCACAGGCTTCGGGATTCTTGAAAACACAACCGGCACTGGCTCCGACGGGTTGACTGGTTCGGCGTTTTTGATGGGAGGCGGCGAGCTTGCTATCGATCTCCTCGGCGGCGGTGTTGGGCTGACCTTTGAGCACGGCGGAGACGATGAGCCGCTCTTCGAACTCGGGTACGTTGCGGTAGTGATGGCGGATGTCTTCGAGGCCTTTTTCCTGGATGGATCCGTCGAGGTCGATGTAGCGCACGCTGACGATTTGATCGAAGGTTTCGGTGCCCATGGCTCCGGCGTTCATGCGGATGGCACCGCCGAGGTTGCCGGGGATGCCTTCCATCCACTCGAAGCCTCCCAGACCGGCGTTGCGAGCGGCGGAGGCGATTTTTTTGAGTCGGGCTCCGACGCCGGCGATGAGGTTTTCTCCCTCGACCGTGACGGAATCAAACTCGCCCTTCGATGGATGGATGACGGCTCCTCGGATACCGCCGTCTTGGACCAAAAGGTTGGAGCCGCGGCCGATGACGCGGATGGGGATGGAGGCGGCGCGGAGGTAGCGGACGAGGGCGGCGAGTCCGGCGATGGTGATGGGCTCGATCCAAAATTGAGCGGGCCCACCCACGCGAAAGGTGGTGTGCAGGCTCATCGGTTCGTAAAGCCGGGCTTTGCCGCCGCCGTGTTCATCCAGCAGAGACCAGATTTGATCGAGCACGGGCAGGTCGCGGGCGAGGCTGCGGGCGACTTCATGGACGTTGCCAGCGCCGAGGGTGATGACGAGGTCTCCCGGGTGGACGGCGTTGCCGAGGCGGTCGCGAGCCTCCAGCAGATGGGGTGTAAAATGGCAATGGGTCTCGCTGGCGGCGCGGACGGCATCGACGATAGTTTCTCCCGAGACACCGGGCAGCGGCTTCTCGCTGGCGGCATAGATGTCGGTGACGAAAAGCTCATCGACGGGGCCAAAGGCGACGCCAAACTCCTTTTTCAACAATTGGGTGCGGCTGTAGCGATGGGGCTGGAAGAGGCAGAGGATGCGTTGGGGATCGAGGCCCTGCGCGGTGGCCAGGGTGGCGGCGATCTCACTGGGATGATGCCCGTAGTCGTCGATGAGGGTGAAGCGCTCCGATTGATAGCGGACTTCAAAGCGGCGTTTGGCTCCGCGAAACGATTTTAATGCGGAGCCGATGGCGCTGAGTTCGACGCCGAGCTGGTGGGCCAGAGCGAGGGCAGAGAGGGCGTTGGAGACATTGTGCCGACCGGGGATGCCGAGGGTGAACTCTCCGAGCACCTCGGTCTGGTGACGGGCACGGAAGAGGCTGTGGTCGGCGTTGGCTTCGAGGATCTCGGCGGTGTAGGCGGCGTGGGGATTGCCGTGCCAGCCCCAGCCGATCGCGCGGGGATGACCGGCGCAGACGGAGACAGCTCCGGCATCTTCGGCGCAGTAAATCCAGTGGCCGGTGGTCTGACTCAGCAGGGTGTGGAAGACGGCTTTGATGGCATCGAGATCTTCGTAGTGATCGAGGTGCTCGGCTTCGATGTTGAGGATGATGGTGTGGGCGGGATGAAAATGGACGAGGGAGCCATCGCTCTCATCGCCCTCAGCCACGAAGAGTTCGCCTTCGGCATCCCAGAGGGCATTGCTGCCGAGGATGGGGATCTCGGCTCCGACGTAGTGAGAGGGGTGCTTCCCACCCTGGCGCAGGACGTGGGCGGTGAGGGCGGAGGTGGTGGTCTTGCCGTGGGTGCCGGCGACGACGACGCCCTGCTTGGCGCGCATCACGGCAGCCAGGGCCTCGGCCCGGCGCACCAGGGGGATGCCTTGTTTTTCGGCGGCCTGATAGGCGATGTTGGAGGGCTGAATGGCGGTGGAGTAAATGACGAGATCGCAGCCTTCGACTTCGCGCTCACTGTGGGGGCCGAAAAATTGCAAACCGCGGCGCTCGAGGCGGGTGGTCTCCGTGGTGGTGGCGCGATCCGAGCCCGAGACCTTGTGCCCGAGGGCGAGCAGCAGGGAGGCGAGGCCGCTCATTCCGGAGCCGGCGACGCCGATCAAATTGATCCGCATGGGGGACTGACACTCTTGCAGGACGCTGAGGATGGCTTGATTCATCTAGCCCAAAGACGCGCATGCAGGGCAGTGGGTCAATGCGAAGACCACGCGAAATCGACGATTTGCCGATCCTGCGGAAGAGGGTGCAAACGGGAGCGAGCGCTCGGGCCTATTTGCGAGAGCGCAGGTAGGCCACCAGATCCAGCAGCTCCATCTCAGTGAGGGTGGCATCGAGTCCAGGGGGCATGAGGGAGGTCTCCAGCTGCACGGAGGACTGGATGCGATCATGCGGCAGCTGGTGGTCCTGCCCGGCGACGTCGGTGACGAGCAGTCCCTCGGCGGTGTGGCTGCGGATCACGCCGCTGATGCTGGTGCCGTCCTGCATTTCGAAGACATGCGTTTCGTAGTCGCGCGCCAGCGTCTGGCTGGGAAAGAGGATGCTCTCTAGGAGGTCGATCTCTCGGCGGATGCCGCCGATGGTGGAGAGATTCGGTCCGATCTCGCGGCCCGTTTGATCGATCTTGTGGCAGGCGATGCAGGTGCCTTTGCCGGAGGTGAAAAGCGCTGCGCCACGGGTCGGATCCCCTTCTTTTTCGGCCCGCGTGGCGAGGCTGGGGAGCTGGCGCTTGCGGGCCTCCACTCGACGGTGTGCGTCTTGGATGACGGGCAGCAGGATGGTCTCGAACACCTCGGGAGGCAGGCCGCTGAAATTGGAGCGGAACAGGCTCTCCTCCAGGCTGCCGACGACGGGGTTTTTGGCGAGAGCTTGGGCAATGGAGCGTCCGATTTCTTCGTTGCGACAGCGGCGCACGATGGGCAGGAGGGTTTTGAGTTCGACGGGGCCGAGACCGGCGAAGATCGGTGCCATGGCGCGCAGGTGATCCTCGGTGGCGCTGCCGTGAACCAGCATGGTGGCTGCCTGGACACGCCCGGCGGCACTGGCTCCAGGCTCTTCTCCGGCCAGGATGCGGAGGAGCAGGGCGAAGGTGGCCTCCGTCATGGCGCTGCTGGACATGGCCTCCAAAGCCTGGAGGCGCAGGGCCAGAGAATGGCTGGGGTCATCGGCGATGGCCTGGAGTCGGTCGGCGAATCGCGGACTGGCGAGGTTGCGGACGGCGGCGAGGAGGGCGGCGCTGGGTTTTTCCGCCGCATCGAGATCCGCTGAGACGGCCTCCACCAGCTCGGGCTGAGGCTTGGGCACGGCGGTGGTGGCTAGGGCGTTGAGGGCGGCGTCGTGCACGCTGTTTTGAGAATGCTGCAGCATGCGGGCGAGGAGGTCTTGCGCTCCGGGTTGGGGCAGGAGAGCGGCGGCGAAGTTTCGCAGCCCGCGCACCTCGGCGGGGTACAGTTTTTCGTCCTTCAACCAAGCGGCGACTTTCGGAGTGATCCATGCGTCTGCATCGGGATGGGCGGCGACGATGCGCAGGCAGACGTCGGCGAGCGCTTCGTCTTCGGAGTCGAGATGATGCGCCGCCTCATCCAGCAGGGCATTGGTCTCGGCTCCGTCTTGAACGGTGTTGGCGCGGGCGATGAGCAGCCCGCGAAGCTGACCGAGATTCTCCGCCGCAGCGATGTCCTCTGCCGTGATGTGAAATCGCTCCGTGAGAGCCCAGAGCACCGCATGCTCCAAGGGGGCATCGAGCGGCTGAGCCAGCAGGTGCAAAAGATCCGGCTTCAGCGTGCCGACGTCGCCCGGCAGGCTGGCGATCGCGGTGCAGGCGTGGAGCTGCGCACGAGGATCTTCGGCATCGCGCAGCTGGCGGCGGGCGGTGTCCACATCGGGGATCTGCCACGCGCTGAGCCAGGAAGCGCGCGCGCCCTTCGACCAGGGGGTGGAGCTGGGAGCTGGGTTGTCGCTGGTGCGACGGACGCGATAAATGGCCCCGGCAATGTCCGGTTTGGCCATCAGACTCGAGGGGCAGCCGATGCGGAACCAGCCTCCGGTATTGAGTACCAGCAGCGAGCCATCGCGCGGATCCTCCAGCACATCTGTGAGGTGGATGCCGGGATCATGCAGCGTGAGAAATTCATGCTCCCGCACGGCGAAGCTGGAGCCGGATGGCGTCAACTCCGTGCGCACCAGACGCTGGGTATTGAAATGAGTGACGAGGAAATGCAGCGAGTCGGCTGCGTAGTGATGCCAGAAGCAGGATCCACTGACGGCGACGTGGCCGAAGTTGTGCAAAATCGGCATGTGCTGGAGCGTGCGCGGCAGGCCCGCGATGACCTGCATCTGATCGGCCCGCTCATAGACGCCGCCCTTGAGCCAGTGTACCAGGGTGTCTCCACGGGGTTTGTTGTAAAACAAGTTTTGCACCCCAATCACATCGCCCTCCGGCGTGAAATCGACTTCCACGGGATTGTCACCCGCTAGGAGAGAGTGCCATTGGATGTCGGTGCCATCAGGTTTGCAGCTCCAGATGCCACTGGATTTTCCTTCGAAAACGACCTGGCCCGTGCTGTCGGTGGCCTTGTATCCCTTGCGCCCATGACACCAGTAAAGACGGCCATCGGGGCTGAGGAAGGGGCCGTGGAGATCGGCGGCATTGCCGGTGTAATCGTAGCC
>JAGRPD010000270.1:0-2076 GCA_020439875.1 Verrucomicrobiales bacterium | reverse complement strand
TCATGCCAGAGCGCACCTTCGGGAAAGGTCATGCCATCCGCAAACACCGTGCTGCGGTCGAATCGCCCATCGCCATCGCGGTCTTCCAGCATCAGCACCCGATTGGGCGGATTCGCATCCAAGGCGGCTTTGTTCCAGTTCACCCCGACGGCATCTCCGATGAAAAGCCGACCGCGATCATCCAGGCAGCCTGCGATGGGATGGGTGACGAGCGGGGGCAGCGCGGCTGACTCCAGCGTGAAACCCTGGGGCAGATCGTGATCGGGCACGCTCCAGCCCTGGCTGGTCGCGGGCTCCACCTCCACTTTCACCGGACGCTCTGCCGCTGCTGGGATGGGCTCCGGCTTGGCTTTGGGATCGACCGGTGCCGCCGTGATCGAGCCGACGTTTAGGGTGAAGAGGACAAACGGAAGGGCAGGGCGCAGGTTCATGATGCGAGCGTGGTGAGGTGACCCAGGGGCACTCTGAGAGAACACCCGGAGGCTCCGAAGACTTTCGCCGATGATCGAATCTTTGATCTCGACAGCTCCTTTGCTGCCTCACCTCTCCTGCGCGCTCGGTCTCAGCCTCCCGCCGTGATTTGCACGATCTCAATGACATCTCCCTCGCTCAGTGGAGCCGACTCAATTTCGCGCGGCAGCAGGGCGGTGTGATTTTGCTCGATGACCACCGGCTTGCCCGCGAGCCCGATCTGGGCCAGCAGAGCACCGAGGGTGGTCGCGTCCGTGATTTCGCGGGATTCGCCATTGAGCGTGATCTTCATCGCAGGTGAATAAAAGGGAAGGGGGGAGAATTCAAGTCGAGACCTCTCAGGCAGCGAGGATGGAGGGATCCCAATCTTTCCAGACGGGATCGAGCCCCAACGCGCGCAATTGCTCCGCCACCCGCTCGGGGCTGCGCTCATCGGCGATGCCGAATTGCCCCTCGGCCCGGGCCGACGCCGACGGGCTTTCCGCCTCCACACGGCGACCCTTTACCGTGAGATGCAGGTCCTCCACGCCTGCACCCGTGTATCCACCCGGTTCCGTGTGACTGCCTGCACTCATGATGGTGACGCCCAGTGGAGCCATCGCATCGCGCAGAGCAGCAGGCTCCCGCGTGCTCATCACGATGCCGGTTTGCGGAAAACAAAGCCGAAACGCGCACATCGTCTGCAGCAGCGCCCAGTCGGGAAAGTCCGTCAGCGGACGGAATCCGCCTGCCGCTGGACGCAATCGCGGAAAGGCCACCGTGAACCAGGCCTTCCAGCAGTGTTTTTGCAAAAACTCTAGGTGCGCCGCCAGTCGCAGCGCCTCCATTTTCCAATCGCTCAACCCGAACAAGGCTCCGATGCCGATGCGGCGAAACCCGCCCCGGTAACCGCGCTCCGGGCAGGCCAGCCGCCAATCAAAGTCCTTTTTCGGCCCCGCCGTGTGCATTTGAGCATACAACTCCCGGTCGTAAGTCTCCTGATACACCACCAGCCCCTCGGCACCTGCGGTCACCATCTGCGCATACTCGGGATCTTCCATCGGCCCCACCTCGATGCCCAGCGTCGGCACAATGTCCCGCAGCGCGCTCAGGCAGTCCTGCAGATATCCCTCACTGACGAAGCGCGGGTGCTCGCCCGCCACCAGCAGGATGTTGCGAAATCCCTGGCTCACCAGATGGCGGGCTTCGACGACGACTTGCTCCACCGTCAGGGTGGTTCGCAAGATGGGATTGTCCCGGGAAAATCCGCAATACGAGCAGTTGTTGACGCACTCATTGGAGAGATAAAGTGGGGCAAACAAGCGCATCGTGCGGCCAAAATGACGCCGCGTTAGCTGCTGGGATTGCCGCGCCATCGCCTCCAGCTGAGACGGCGTCTTGGCCTCCAGCAATTCCGCAAAACGTTCCAACACCGGCGTCAGCCGGTGGGGCAGGGCATCGAGTTGGGCGCTGAAGGCAGTATGGATCATGTCGAGCGTGGGTTTGATACGCCCCCCGCTGGCGGGGTGCAACGGGGGATTGCGCGCGCAGCAGTTGAGCGACCACGAAGTCCCCCCCCCGCAACCCCGAAGTCACCCCATTCGTCGTCCCACTCATCGTCCCACT
>JAGRPD010000269.1 GCA_020439875.1 Verrucomicrobiales bacterium | reverse complement strand
ACCGATGCAGCGGTTGTAGGCCATGGCGTTGAGACCCTCTTCCGTGTGCACGGTGGCATTGACGGGGCAAACGGTCTCGCAGGGTGCAGACTCGCACTGCTGACAGGCGACGGGCTGCATCACCATCTCGGGATTTTCCAACTGGTCCGCTGTGGGGTCGATGTTGACGTCATCAGAGGTGGGCAGTTTGCCCGTCTCGGGATCGACTTCTGTGCCCCACTCGTAGGTGGCAAAGTAGCGATCCATCCGGATCCACTGCATGACCCGACCGCGTTGGACTTGGTCTTTGCCGACGACCGGGATGTTGTTTTCCGACTGGCAAGCGACGATGCAGCTGGTGCAACCGATGCACTTGCTGAGGTCGATGGTCATGCCCCACTGGTGATCGCGCTCGTAATCGAAGCCGGCAGGGTTGTCCGCGCTCTTGACGCCGACTTGGCCTTTGTAGAAAGAGATGTTCGGCGGGATGTGGCCGTCCATGCCCGTTTTTTGGGCGAAATCAGGCTGGTGGCTGAACTCTTCCAGCGTGCCCTCGCGATAGACGGCACGCCCTTCCATGGTGTTTTGATCCTGGGTGACGGCGAGGGGGTAAACGTCCTCAGTCACTTCGATCTGCGCCCCATGCAGCACAAAGCCGTCGGATTTCCGCAGGCGATAGGCATCAAAGCCGCGCTGAGCGTCTTTGTCGGAGGCTTTCGATTGATTGGACGCTACATAACCCAGGCCGTGCTGGCCGTAGCCGACTTCCAGGGTAATGGAGTGTGCCACATGGCCGGGGGCCTCAATGGCGGGAACGCGGAGCGTTTGGTCGCCGACGGTGATCTTGATCATCTGCCCTTGCTCGAGGCCGAGATCGCGGAAGGTGCGGGCACCGAGCAAAGCGGCGTTGTCCCAGGTCAGGCGGGTGATCGGATCCGGCGCTTCTTGCAACCAAGCATTGCCAATGTGGCGACCATCCCAGACGTGGGAGGAAGGCACCAAGACCACTTCGTATGCGTTGGCTTCAGGCGGGGTGACTTTGGCGTTGGCAATCAGAGCCGCAACGGCGCTGGTGTTGGCGACGGCTTGCGCGGCGGGATAGGCGGAGCCTTTCAGGAAGCCGTCGCGCAGGGTGTAGTTCCACTTGGTCTCATCCAGACCTCCTGCCGTGGCGGCGAAGGTCTCCCGCACGGCGGTGTAGCCCGCGTCGTCTTTCGGTTCAGCAGGAGCAGCGGCGGGATCGGCATCAGCAGCCGGTGCCACGGGTCCCAGAGAGGTCTTGCCGAGCAGAGACTGAATGACGTGCAGCTCGCTCACGCCATCGTAAAGCGGCTCGATCATCGGCTGCACCACGGAGTAAGTGCCATCGGCCGCGCGCACATCACCCCAGGCTTCCAGGTAGTGAGCGGCAGGCAGGTGCAGGGTGGCGGCTCGGGCCGTGTGATTGACCGAAAGGCCGTGATGGATCAAGGCCACCTTCTGAGAGCGGATCAAGCTGCCGAGTTCGGCGGCTTGCGGTGCGTCGAACAGGAGGTTGGAGGGCGTCAAAGACACCAGCGTCTTCAAGGTGCCACCTGCCAGTGCCTTTTGCAGATCGGCCAAATTTCCCAAGGCGAGGGGTTCCGGTCCCTGCACCAGTTGGATGGACTTGCCAAAAGCTCCGAGCTGCGCGTTGGCGGCAGCGACGAGAGCGTGGACTTCCGCGCCGTAGCGGGAGCCGGCCAAAATTGCGGCATTACCACCAGCTTCCTTCAAATCTGCCACCACGGGGGCGAGCCACTCTTTCAGGGAGGCTGGTGCGGCTTTGGCGAGGGCTTGCGCCTCAGCGACACCGAGTTCCGCAGCGACGACGGCGGCGGCGACGGGGATCAGGCTTGCGGCCAGAGGCTTGCGGTGGTCCGCCATGCCGCCGGTGACGGTGAAGCGATTTTCCACCGCGTAGAGACGGTTCATTTCGCCGCCCGGAGCGTCCAGGCTGCGCTGTTTGGAGAATTCCTTGATGGCCTCTCCAGCGACGGGGTCGAGGCCGAGGAAATCGCAATCGAGGGCGAGGATGCGCTTGGCCTGGCTGAAGCGCACCACGGACCGCGTGCGTGCGCCCATCAGGGCTTGCTGAGCCTTGACGGCTCCAGTGCCGGAGAGCGCTTCGTAGCGATACAGTCCGACTTTGGGAAACTTGGTCTTCAGCTCGCGCAGCAGGCGCTCCAAGCTCGGGGAGCTGGAATCTCCCACCAAAATGGCGAGATCGGAGCCCTGAGATTTGGCGGCTTCTTCCTGGATCTTTTTGAACACCTTGCGCACGCGGCCCCAGCCGACGCTGCTTTGACCTGATTTTCCTCCCGCCACCAGCGGACGCTGGGAGCGCTCGGGATCGTAGAGATCCAACACGGAAGCCTGAGCAAAGGCATCGACTCCGCCGCCGAACGGGTGCAACGGATTCCCCTGCACGTGGGTGGGGCGGCCTTCGTGGGTGGTGACCACCAACGGGGTGCAACCACCTGCGCGCGGCATGGAGGTGGCGTAAAGCAGCGGTTTGCCCGGGATCACCCACTCCACGTGGTCCGTGTAAGGCATGATTTTCAGGGACGGACGACGGCAACTGGCGAGGCCGAGCCCCATCAAACCGGTGGCAGCTCCCATGACTTTGAGGAACTCGCGACGGGAGTTTTCCCGCTCCTCCTCAGTCAGCGTGTCTCCGGCGGGAAACTCAACGCCCAGGTTGTTTAGAAACTCGGAGCGCTGCTCTAGCTCTCCGGTGCTGCGCCAGTAGCGCTTGCCGGTAGCAGGCTCTTCGGGGTGGTGCCAAATGCGTTTCATGGAGACAAATTCCTCGTCAGTGCAACAAGAAGGTCAGCGGAAGGGTGGGGTTTAGCGGTGGCAGGCGGCGCAGCTTTCGGGCGGCTGCACTTGCCAATGTTTCTTCAATTGCGTGCCCACTTCCTTCTGGGTCACATCCTTGCCAAATTCTTTTTCCGCCATGGAGACCAGGTCATCCAAGCCCGAAGGTTGGTAAGCCAGCTCTTCCTCGCCGGTGATCACTTGCGCGATGCCTTCCTTCGACGCTCCACCCGCCAACAGGCTCGCGTAGAAGTCCTTGCGGTTCAGATCCGATGGCTGGTAGTCGAGGTTGGTGATCTGATCCAGCGGGCGCAGGTTTTTCTCTGGCGTGCGGTGGCAGTCGAGGCACCAGCCCATGGAGAGCGGCTTCTCGTGGCGCACCACGGTCATTTCATTGATCTTGCCGTGGCAGCTGGCGCAGGAGACGCCGCGATTCACGTGCACGGAGTGATTGAAGTAGGCGTAATCAGGCAGCTTGTGCACCCGCTCCCACTCGATGGGGTGACCGCTGGCTTGCGCCTGCATCACTTTGGCCAGCTTGGGGCTGTCGGAGCGGATGTTCCCCTTCCCTGCACCGTGGCAGTTGAAGCAGGTCTCATTGGTGGGCACGTTGGCCGGTCCGCTGGACTCGACATGACTGTGGCAATAACGGCAATCCAGGCCCAACTGACCCGCGTGGATTTTGTGGGAGAATGGAATTGGCTGCGACGGTTCATAACCCACCCGCGTATATTTCGGGGTGAAGTAATAGGCGACTCCGACGGAGACGCCTCCAGCGATGAACACGAGCGCGACAGCCAGCTTGAGAGGAAGCCAGTTGGTCCAGCGCGGAAAGAAATTGCCCATGATGATCAGCGGATGAGTTTGTGAAAAATTTCACAAGCGATTCGAAAATAGGAAGTCGCTTCTCTTTTGCAAGAGCCGAACGCAGCTTTTTTGAACTTTTTGATTCGGCCTCATTCTGTTGAGATTCAGTCGCGTTTGCAAGCCTCCCAGCTCGGGTTTAACCGGACACTCGGGCCCTTGAAAAGCCAGCTTGCTCGACCCTCATGGCCCGATCATCAGCCCCGGAACAGGGCACCCAATTTTTTGCCCAAAAGGATGGACGCGCCCGCGATGGTCACGGTGAGAAAAAGCATGGCCCACACGCCGAGTGCTGCGGCGAGGTTGGGGCCCGTTCCCAGCGTGCCAATCAAGAAGTAGATCGCTTTGGTGATGGGAAAATGCGCCGCCTGCTGAGCCAGGATCATCGAGTCACTGACCTCCAGCATCGCAAACGCAAAGGCCAGCAGGCCACCCGCCACCAAGTTCGGAGCCACCAGTGGCAGCGTGACTCGCCACAGCGCCTTCTCGGGGCGTGCGCCGAGGTTTTGAGCCGCCTCCTCCAGCGTGGGACTGACCTGCTGAAATCCCGCCGAAGCTGACCGCACCACGTAGGGCAGGCGACGCACCGCGTAGGCGACGACCAGGAGCAGCACCGGATCCTCCCCCAGAATCAGAAAATCCAGCGGCCTGCCCTCACGGGTCAAAGCCAAATAACCAAACGCCATCACCAAACCTGGAACCGCCAGCGGCAGCATGGCCATCACGTCCAGCAGCTGCCGCCCGGGCAGGCGAGTACGCACCACCACGTAGGCGACACCGATGCCCAGGATCAAATCCAGTACCATGGCCAGCGACGAGTATTTCAGGCTGTTGGAGATGGAACTCAGCGTCAGCTCGTGACCCAGTGCCGCGTGATAGTGCTCCAAGGTCAAACCCGTGGGAAACACCGTTTGATACCAATCTCCCGCAAAAGAAAGCGCCACCACGCCGAGATGCGGCAGCACCGCCAGCAGCGTGACGCTGGCAAACAAACCCGTCACCAACCAGCCTGCCACCCCACTCAGCACCACAGGCTGACGCCCCGTCGTCGCCCGCCCGCCACCGGCTCCCCCTGCCCCACGGCCAAACAGCAGCTTGCCCAGCAGGTAAAATCCCCCGCTAAACAGCAGCATCACCAGCACCAGCGCGTAGGGAAATGGGTTGCCGCTGAGATCATTGATGGAACGGAAAATTTGCACCGAAGTCACGCGATCAAAATCAAACACCAACGGCACGCCCAGCTCAGTGAAGGCCCAGATGAAAACAATGGTGCCACCCGCAAACACGCCCGGCATGATGAGCGGCAGCGTGACCCGCCAAAACCTCCGTCCGGGCGGGCAACCCAAGTTCGCAGCCGCCTCTTCCAAGGCAGGGTCCAAATTCGCCAACGCCGCCGCCGCATTCAAATACAGGATCGGATAGAGATGCAGCACCTCCATGAGCACGATGCCCGGAAGCCGACCATCTCCCAACCAATCGATCGGATGCATCGGATCCATCCATCCAAAAGCTGCCAACAGGCTATTGAGCGCCCCAGCCTGCCCGAGGATCGCCTTCACACCGATGGCTCCCACAAAGGGCGGCAACACCATGGGCGTCAGCACCAGAGAGTTCAGCAGCACCTTGCCTGGAAAATCAAATCGCACCTGACAAACCGCCAGTGGCAGCGCCAGCACCAAGCATCCCAACGTCGTCCACAGCGCGATGCTGAATGCGTTGACCAACCCCTCGCGATAGAGCGCGTTGCGAAACACCTCCAGCACGTTTTCCACCGTCGGGTTGCCGCGCGCATCCACCACCGCCACCTTCACCGTCTCCCAAATCGGCCACGCAAAGAACGCTCCAAAAAAGGCCACCATCAGGCCAAACACCAGCAGGCTGATCGATCGACTCATGCTCGCAAGCTCCTTTCCATGGTCATCTGCCCTCCCTCGCCATTTTCACCGCGATCGCGTAGTGCTTCCGAAACATATCCCCGAGCTGCCGAGCTAACCGCGTCTCCTGCGTCTTATCCCGACTGCTGAGAGCCGCCGCGATCTCTCCCACCGCCACCTCGTAGCGAACCATCTCCAGCTCATGGAAAGCCGCCGTCGCTCTCGGTGGAAAATTTGCCAGCACCAGCTCCCGCCACGCCTGCCGCAGCTCCTCGTGAGTGTCCACACACATCACGCGGATCAGAAATCGGATCGAGTTGAACGCGGGTCCCGTCCAATTCGGTTCGTAACGGAATGCTTTGGCTTTTTCATACGGCAGTTCCGCCCCATCCACCATCTTTTGGGGTCCCTCACCTTCATACAAATCGCGGCGCACCGGCAGCCGCCGCAGCGCCTGCCACTCCGGCCCATCCACCGTCCCCGCAGGATGACTCCACAGCCCCTGCCCCGCATCCGACAAAACAAACTCGATGAACGCCGTCGCCAACTCCGGATCCGGCGCTCCTCGCAGCATCCCAATCGGATCCACCGCCACCGACGTGCCTCCCACTGGNNNNCCCACAAAACCGACGCGCGACGTCCCATCCGCGCGCTTCACCTGCTCCGCCGTCGCACGACCGTAGTAATCGATGCACATGCCCGCCGCCGCGTCTCCGTTGGCCACCTCCAGCGGGATTTTCGTCGAGGAGTCCGTGAAATATCGCGCATTGGCTCCGATGCGCTGGATCATCCGCAACGCCGCCATCCAGCCAGCGGCCACCCCACGCTTCTCGCGCTCGGCAGCGGCCGCAGCATCCCCCTCGGCCACAGGGCTCTCCGCATCCACCGCCGCCCGCATTTGCTGCTGGATGAGCATTTCAAACGCCTTCGTCACCGAGCCACTCTTGCCAGGATCAGCCAGCGCCACCTCGCCATCCATTCGCGGATCCGCCAGGTCTGCCCACGCCGTCGGTTCGTGCTCCAGCCCGAGCCGTGCGATCACATCCCGGTTGAAGACGATGCCAAAACTGCTCAAGCAAGTGCCGCACCAGCGATCCTGCGCATCGCGAAACTGCTCGCCACTCACCTCCAGCGGAATGCCCGACTCTCCAAACCACGCCGGATGCTCCAGCCGCACGGCAGCGATGCCCCCAGGCTTCCCGCCCGCCTCCGCTACCAGCGTCCCCATCGCTGCCTGCTGATAAAAATCGTACGGACCACCCCCGAAAAACACATCCACCCCGATCCCCACCTCAGAGTCCAAAAAAGCCGCCCGCGCGGCGTCATCCTCAGGCTTCACTTTTCTGTCCAAGAAGGATCTCGCCACCGCGTCCGACCAGGGCTGTCCCATTTTTCCCTGCCACAGCTGCTGAAACGCCGCCGCATACTCCGACTTCAGCAGCAGTCCGATCTCCGACGTCCCGCCCGGCACGCGCCAATCCACGTACACCGACTGCCCCGCGCGCTTTTTCCAAAAACGGGCAAACCCCGCAGCGAACTCCCGGCGGATCGTCTCGTGATGCGGCGTCATCACCACCAAGCGGCGATCGTAATGCCTCGGAGCCACCGAATTGCGCGGTCGCAGCAGGTAGGGACCCGCCAGCACCATCAGCATCGCCCCCGCCACCCCGACTCCCCGCCAGTGCCCTCGCAGCCAGCGCCGCGCCGCGCCGCGCCAACCTTCAGCCACGGTTGGGTCGATCGGTTCGGGAGCTGGAGAGGGCTCTTCCATCGCCAGGATCACTTGCGCAAAATCACCACGTCCTGCACCGCCGCGTGGAGCGTCAATGCCCCCCCGCGCACCTGTGAGGGGTTGAGTTCCACCGCCTTCAGCGCCGCACCCCGCTCCGGCACCGCCGCATACTGAACCATGGCCCCCAGATAAGTCGCCTCATTGACCGTCACCTCCACCCGATTGGGCGTGTCGAAAATCGGCTCAAAACTCCAGGACTCGGGTCGGATCGACACCACCACCGGCAGGCCCGCCACTGGAGTCCAAGCCTCGTCGTTGGAGCGCCCGCGCAGAACTCCCAATTCCGTCTCCACCTCCCAGGCACCCGGTCGGCTGGATGCCCGCAACACCCGTCCCTCCATCAAATTGGTCTCCCCCAAAAACGCCGCCACCATCGGCGTCGTCGGGTTGCGATACACCTCCTGCGGCGTGCCCACCTGCCTCAGGTAGCCGCCTTCCAAGATCGCCATCCGATCCGCCATCGACAGCGCCTCATCGCGATCATGCGTCACGTAGATGCCCGTCAGGCCAAACTCCTTGCAGATCCGGCGAATCTCCGACCGCATGTCGAGCCGCAACTTTGCATCCAGATTGGAAAGCGGCTCATCCAGCAGCAGGCAAGTCGGGCGGATCACCAGCGCCCGCGCCAGCGCCACCCGCTGCTGCTGCCCGCCCGAGAGCTGCTGGATCTTCCGCGCCCCCAGCCCCCCGAGCTGCACCATCTCCAGCGCCTCCGCGACCCGTGCCTCCATCTCACGACGCGGCACCCGGCGCTCTTCCAGACCGAAGGCCACATTCTGCGCCACCGTCAAATGCGGCCACAGCGCGTAACTTTGAAACATCATCCCCGTGCCACGACGGTGCACCGGCACATCAGTCACGTCTTGATCCCCAAAAAAGATCCGTCCCTCCTCCGGTCGATAAAACCCCGCAATGTGCCGCAGCAAGGTCGTCTTGCCACAGCCGCTCGGACCGAGGAGGAAAAACAGCTCCCCCGCTTCGATCGACAGGTCCACCCGGTGCAGCACCACCTGGGAGCCAAACCGCTTCGTCAGCTGGTGTATCGTGATGGGAACCATGGAAGTCCGTGTTCTATCCTACCGCGCCGCCATTGGCAAACCTCACACCGAAAAAAATCCGTCGCATCCCGCTGCACCGGCTCAGTGCGTCAACGCATAGAAGATGATGTTGATCCCCAAAGGATAGGCGTACTTTTCCGAAAACTCACGGAAATACCAGGGATCCGTCCCCTCCTCCTCCCAACCATCTCCCAGATCCGTGTTGTGGCAGATCAACATCACCACGCGCTCTTGATCATCAAAAATCGCCCGATAATGAGGCGTCTCCGAGCCCGGCTTCCCCTCGTGCGTGATGCCCAACGCCCGGCCCGCCATCGCATGCCCCACACTCGGAATCTGCGGCTTCACCTTCAGCGGAAACACCATGTGAAAAATCTCGTGCTCCAGCGGCAACTCCTTCGGCTCCCGATCTGGAAAAATCTGCTCCAACGCCACCGCAAACGTCTGCCACTCCTCGTCTCCCCAAAAATCATCCACCATCATGAAGCCGCCATTGAGCAGGTATTCCCGAAGAATCTTCGCCTCCTCCGCACTCAGCTCAATGTTTCCCGGCTCGATCAAATAGACAAACGGGTAGTGCTGCAACTGCTCGGCCTCGATATCGACCACCACCCCCTTGGGATTCACCTCCAGCGAGGTCAACTGCTGCAGGCGATACGAAAAATTGAGATCCGCATCCGGGTAATCCGTCATCCACTTTGCCGAGCGCCGCCACCCACCCTGCCCGCCATACGAGCGATAACGCACCCGCGCGAAAGTGAACACATCATTCGGCAGCTCCTGGCTCACCGGCCAGGTCGGGAAATCGGAAAAATGCCCCCGACCAAAGTCGCGTGGATCCTCCGGCACCTCGTCATCCGCAATCCCAAAATGCGTCGGTGCATACGGCCCCGTCGCAAAGGGATCCGCCTCCAGCGCAGCAAACGCCACCGCGCCTCCCAGCAGGAGGCCCAGCCACAGCAGCGCGCGGGACTTACCATTCATTCATCTAGCACACACCCTTCGCAGCTCGCCGACAATCAAAATTCATCGCCGTCATTTTCTCGCTCCCCCCCTAATTGCCTGCAACGCCAGCCCTTCCCGCTTCGTTTCGCCCCAGCTATGCAACCCCTCCCCCTCCTCCTCGTCGCTGCCCTCGGCAGCTTGGTCCCCACCTTTCTCACCTCAACCACCCACGCTGCCGACGCCAAACACCTGCTCGCAGTCCCGGGGAAAACCCTCCTCGAAGACAAGCTCGATACCGCCCCCGGCGGGAAGTGGAAAGCCGCCAAAGGCGATTGGAAAGTCGCCGACGGCACCTGGGTCGGCGCGGAACTGGAAGCCGATCATCACGGGGCCGTCATTCGACTGCCCGAGCAATATCAAGACCTCATCATCCAAGCGGAATTCAAGCTCGACGGAGCCAAGGCCATCAGCCTCACCATCAACGCGGTGAAAGATCACATGTCCCGCGTCATGGTCACCCCCACCTCCGTCATGGTTCGTCGGGATGACAACGATCACGAAGGCCCCGATCAAGCCATCACCTTTGCCGGCTTCAAAACCGACCTGGCCGACGGCAAATGGCACACCATTCGCATCGAAATGGTCGGAGACACCATGCTCGGCCTCGTGGACGACAACATCGCCTGGGGCAGTGACGAACTTTTTACCCAAACCAAGTCCGCACCCGGCTTCACCGTCAGCGGTCAATCCGCCGCCTTCCGCAACCTCGTCATCAGCGAGGCCACCCTCAATCCCAATTGGGACAAAGTGAAATCCAAATTGCCCGCGCCCGGCGAACTCGCCCCACCTCCCGCTGGCGGCAAGGGCAAAGGTAAAGGTAAGGGCAAAGGCAAAGGCA
>JAGRPD010000268.1 GCA_020439875.1 Verrucomicrobiales bacterium | reverse complement strand
GATGCGCTCGAAGCAGAAGCCAGGATGCGATCCGGCAAGGCTTTCGTCGATGCTGGAGAAGACGTGCAACTGGCGATCTGCACCGACTTCGCCAAAGCCGCCAAAACCGATGCGAAAAAGGATCCCGGCCGCTTCTTCCAACGTCTGCGCGACCTCATCGCCGGCGGCTACTACACCACGCCGGAGGGGATGAAAGACATGGGCTACCGCGGCAACATCTCCATGGCCAGTTGGGACGGCCCACCCGCGGAGGTGCTGGAGCGGCTGGGCCTGGAGCCGCAGGAGGGGTGAAGCTTAAAGAAGAATGGCCTCTGGCCGTTCGACCAGTTCCTGGGATGCCCACATCCCTCCTTGTGGTGTTCGTCGAAAATCAATTGTGAGTCGGGAGGCAAGAGGTGGCCGGAAATGAATCAGGAACCCTGAAACTCACACCAACGTCAATCGCCACGATTCACCCGCACCAGCATGCCGTTCAGTTCCGACAAGCCTTCGAGGTAGGCATCAATCTTTTCTGCAAGGGCGGCGAAGTCGGGATTGTCCGTGCAAACGATGATCCCTGCGTGGTCGGGTGTGGTGCGATGCAGCCGGATGAAGTCTTTCCGATTGTGCGTCAGCACTGCCCGGCCTTCTTGCCGGGCAAATTCCAGCACGTCCTCATCTGGAATGCCTTCGTTGGCCTTGCCCGCGTCCCGTGTGGTCAGCACATCGTGGCCTTGCTGCCTTAAGGCCTCCACGACCGGAAGCGGAAAGTTCTCGTTGGAATACAGCCTCGCCATCACGAATCATCCCCGTTGGCGGCGATTTCGCGATCCATCTCGTCCCTATGGCTACGGGCGTAATTCCAGGCATTGGCTAGGTCTTCCGCAGTCAGGCTCGGGTACGCGGCCAGCAGTTCCGCATCGGTCTTGCCTCCGCGCCTCAGCGACTCCAGCAGCCACACCGGAATCCGAGTGCGCACAATCCGAGCCGATCCACCACAGACGCGGTCCTTGAAATCAATCCCCGGATACGCATCGCCCACCCCCAGCGCCACGACCGCAAGCAGCCGCACCTGATCCCCCTTGGGCAGGTGCAACACGGCATCGCGAATGCTCTCGAAACTGGCGTTCATGACGGCAATCTACCACAGTGAACCCACGTCGCGGCGGAATTCTTACGCTTCTCCGAATTCTCGAAGATTTCGGGATATTTGCATTCCAGTCACGAATCCTCGCTTCGGAGCCAGAAAATAAGCAACAACGAAGTTGTCGCCGCTGCCCACGCCTGTGGGGTGCTTTCGAAGCATGATGTGGTCGGAAGCATCTCCCACCCCGCAGATGGACTGCGGGTGGCAAGATTCCGCCAAAGCCCCCATGGCGAGGCGAGAATGCAGATCGCCACGCGCGGCGTGCCGTCGAAAGATCGCGTCGCCAAACGCATCACCTCCCTCTGCGGCAACGGCGGCGAAGGCATCGAGGAAGCGACGTGGCTGGAGATCGGATGATTTGAGGAGCATTTGAAGAGGAAGTGTCTCCCACTTACACCCAATCCGCACACAACAACTCCGCCTGCTTGAGCACGGTCTTCACCGCTTCCTCCTGAAGGTCCGGCGAGCCGAAGGAGCTGGCGACTGAGACAGGCTGTGCAGAGCACAGGCCGCAGGCCGACCGAGCGGCGGCAGCGAGGGAGCCAACCCGATGAAGCTCGCGTTCGACGGCAGCGTGTCGTGCAGGGTGGCGAGGGTGCGGGATTGGGGCGATTAGAGACTCAACTGCAGCAAAGCCTCACGCAGCCGCCCCACCAGCACCACCTCGCCAAACGACCGCCGGTTCGTCCGGAGCCATCTGCGGCCCGTGCCCNNGCCCGACCGCATAGCCCAGCTCCCCAAACCACGTCAGGGCGGCGTCTTCGACGATGGATTCGGTGAGGGAGAACATGGGCGCAAACGTCAGGCCGTCGCTAGCACCGCCTGTGGTGGATTCGCCGTTTCCATTTGCACATAGCGGGCAAACAACGCATCCACCAAGTTGCGAGGATCAGCCGTGAGAATTGTGCGCACATCGCCGAAACGGAAGATGGATTCACGGCGGCGCACCAGTTCGCCAAACACAAGCTGGCAAGTTTTCGGATCCCGCACCGTGCTTTTGGCGCGGTCCATGTCGGTTTGCAGCGCGGCCAGGGCAGCAGTGTAAGTTTCTTCAGGCACGCGTGGAAACATAGCCTTCACCCGCGCGGGCATCGTTTTCTCCGCATAGAAATCCAGAATGCATGGTTCCATGCACGTCACCAGCGCCCCCACGTTCACAAACTCTCCCGTCTCAGGATACGGCAGATATTGCAGCAGGGCGTAGTTGCAGACGGCATGGGCGGTGTTCATGGCAAGGTCCAGAAGGCAGCGGGTTCAGTGAAGGGGAGTTCCAGAGCTGATCTTACCTTCTTACGGTCCAGTTGCACAGGCAGACTTTCGTCGCCGTCCACATGCAACCACTCCATCGGCAGCTCGGCAAAGATCTCGTCCAGATCGTCCAGCGCAGAGCGCAGGCGCGGCTCCATCCGCTCACGGAATCCCGCAGGCCAGGCCTTCAGGCTTTTGCCGAACACATGCGCACCAAAGAAACGCTCCCGGCTGAAGTCCACGTCGAAGGCCAGGTTGAAATCATAGGCCCACAGCATCTTTCGTCTCGGCTGATCCTTCCATAGCGCTCCTTCAGGATCATCATCTCGCAACGGAGAAATCTGCTCCACCAGCAGGTTCGGATTGCCGCCCAGCGCGGAGAGACTGCGATCCTCGTTCTGCAGCCAGAGATCGAGCAGCAGCAGCGCCATGGTCTCCTCCGGCCAGTCCTGCGCGGCGGACCACGTCAGTTCCTGCCCTCCCTCCATTCGCAGAGAGGCAAAGACCCTCCCCGCTCCGAGGTCACGCGCATCCTTGCGCGCGCTTCCTTCGATCAACGCCGCCGGCACTTCCGCCATTGTGAACAAAGGCACGCCCAGCAGCGCACTCGGCAGCAGCCGGTTCACCAGACGATTCGCCACCCACTCACTGCAGAGTGAGCGCCGCCCCGCATACGCCCCTTTGACGTAGTAGGTCAGCCAGTCATCCCCGCAGCAGATGAAAGGCCGCGTCATACCCTGCTCGGCACGGCCCATGATTTCGGTGATTGTTGTCATGGGATGCGGTCGGCTTGTTCCGTCAGTCGAATAAGATTCATCAATTGAGCTTCCTCTTCTTTGTATTCAGCCAGTCCTTCCTGGCCTGCCATCTCTAGATCGATTTCAAGGTAGTGCTCGCGAATGTGGTCAAGAAAGTGGTCAAAAGCCGCCTTTAGCGGGCGTGCCTGCTCTCCATTGAACTTTGCGCGGTTATTCTGCTCTCGGATATATCTGCCTTCGTCGCCGTCATGCACGTCAAAAAAGAACACCTTCCCATTCCGGTGCTGCTCCATGTCGATAAAATGGGTGAAGCATTTCCCCCAAGCGTTCATAAACGCGATCAGACGGGCCTTGAGTTCGGCGTCGCGAAGATCAAATCGCGAACTTTCGATCAACCACCCCAGACGCTCCCATAGAAAGTGGCCTTCGTTCGTGATCCAGCCATTGTAACTGAGCCAGTGGAGAAAGCGGTCCATCGCCCCCAGACTGATCCAGCGGAACAATTCGGTCAGTTGCTTGAGGTCGCGTTGACGCTTGATCTCTTCGCTAGAGGCAACAGACACTGGGGAGGGGGGCTGCTGGACTGGTGAACTATGTGCTGCCGGCGACACTGACATCGGGGCGGACAGAGCGTTTTCCAGCATTCGAATGTCGTGATCCCAGTAGTTCCGTCTGATCTCGATGCACTGCCGTTTGAAAAGCTCCCTGATGGAGACGGGCAGAGCATGCTCGGGAGGCACTTTGGCACCGTCCACAATCACCGGAATGATGCGTTTGCCGCTTTGCAGGGCCGTCTCGATTTCCTGCCTCACCCAGTCAGACTCCTCGTCTATCCGCCTCAATCCCCATTCGTTACTCCCAGCCATCAACCACTTCGGGCCAATGACCACCACCGCAGTGGAGGCCGTGTTGAGGTTCCTTGAGATTTCGTCTGGCCACTTTTGCCCAGGTTGAATAGATGACACATCCATGAAAACCTTTGGACCACCCAATTTGGCCTTCAGGCATTCGTGAATGAGCTTGGCTTCGGCTGCGGCATCGTCTCGGCGATAGCTGACAAACACCTCCGCCGCCAATGGCTCAATCGCAGGTTCCACCTCACCGAGCAATCGGTTGGCAATTCCCTGGCATTGAGAGACGAGAGCCAGCCTTTCCGGTTCAGGTGAGTGCTCTGGCAGAATCGCATAATCGATCAAGGCGTTCAGAAGCTTCCCAATCACAGGGTTGGGCTGCGATTCCCAGAGCGAACGCAGCCGGTTCGCCTTGGATGTCCCTTTCCCGTTGAAGACTTCATCCTCGACGTTCAGGCCGGTGATCTCCTCCACGAATTCACCGAAGGTCCGGTTGGAGAAATTGAGCACATAGCCTCCCGACATCTGAAGGAAGTTCTCCAGTGTCCTCTTCTCGGTGAATGATAGCGAACTCATGCGGCCACCTCCGTGCAGGCATCCACCACGCTCAAGTCCCCGCTTAGCAGCTTCGGCAGCAGCGTGTCGCGCAGGGTAGCGAAGGTGGGGAATCGAGAAAAGTGAAGGGTGAAAAGTGAAATAGGAAATGCACTCCATGATTTCACTCTTCCGATTTCACTTTCCACTCTTTTACCGCCCAGCTCCCCGAACCACGTCAGG
>JAGRPD010000267.1 GCA_020439875.1 Verrucomicrobiales bacterium | reverse complement strand
GAGCAATTGGCGGGAGATTTGCTGCCCGAAGCGACCGAGGCGCAACGGGTTGCCAGTGCCTTCCACCGGAATGCGGCCACCAATCTCGAGGCGGGAACGGATCCCAAAGAGGATCGTTACAAAATGACCGTGGATCGAGTCAACACCACAGGGACGATTTGGCTGGGCACTACGGTGGGCTGCGCGCAGTGTCACAATCACAAGTATGATCCGCTGACGACGAAGGAGTATTACCAGCTCTTCGCCTTCTTCAACCAAGGTCCGATGGAGACTCGCCAGCAGGGCAAAGAGATGGGCATGGCGGGCCTCGTGGCGATCGGTCCCACACTGCCCGTGAACCTGACGGCGGAAGATCAGGCGGTACTGAAAGATGAGACCCAGATGTATCGCGCGCGGTTGGCGGAGCTGGAAAGTCAAGTTCGCAGCCAAGCCGCTGCCCTGCTGAAACGGCGTGCCGACGCAGTGCCAGAAAAAATCCGCGCACGGCTCGAAAGTGACGACTCCATGTCCTTGGCGGAATGCAAAGAGGTGGTGACGAAGGTGATCAAGCGGTCGGGTTTGAATTCGGAAGTGGAGAAGATCGAGATCATGGCGGATCGGCTCAAGGCGGCGCGTGGCAAGGATCTGCGGATCATGCAAGACCTGCCGGAGTGGGTGCCGACGATGGTGGCCAAACGGGGTGATTTTCAATCCACGGGTGAGGAGGTGCGACCCGGGACGCCCGCCTCACTGCCGCCTTTTTCTGAGGACCTGCCCCGCAATCGCCTTGGTCTGGCGCGGTGGTTGGTTTCGCCTGAGAATCCATTGGTGGGTCGTGCCTTCATCAACCGCATGTGGCAGGAAGTGTTTGGCCAGGGGTTGGTGAGTACGCCGGAGGACTTCGGAGTTCAGGGCGCGGCACCGACGCATCCCGAGCTGTTGGATTGGCTCGCGGCGACGTTTGTCCAGCAGGATGGTTGGTCGATGAAGCAGGCGCTGCGCCGCATCCTGCTCTCCGCCACGTATCGGCAGTCGGTGGCGGTTCGCAGTGAGGCGGCAGAGATCGATCCGCAAAACACGCTGCTCTGGCGGCACCCGGGCCAGAGGCTGAAGGCAGAGCTGATCCGCGATCAGGCGCTCGCCATCAGCGGACTGCTGAGCCGCCGTCTCTTTGGACCCAACGTGCGGCCTCATCAGCCCGAGGGCGTGTGGCGCAAGACGGCAGGTGCATCGGAGACCTACTGGGTGGACTCCACCGGAGAAAATGCACACCGCCGCGGCATCTACACCCTGTGGCGGCGCAATGCGCATTACCCAAGTTTTGCCAACTTTGACGCACCGGATCGCGCGGCCTGCACGGTGCGGCGGGATTCCTCCAACACACCGCTGCAGGCTCTGACGCTGCTCAATGATCCCGCCTACGTGGAGATGGCGCAGGCGTTTGCGCAGCGCATCCAGGAGGAGGGAGGGAGCGATGTGGCGGAGCGGTTGCAGTGGGCCTTTCGCTCCGCCGTGGCTCGCGCACCGTCCGCTGCGGAGATGGATCTTTTGAATGAAACCTACACGGCGGCTGCTCGGCAGGACTCGTCCGACGAAGCCGGTTGGGTCGAGGTGGCCACGGTTCTATTGAATTTGCATGAAACCCTTTGTCACAACTGAGGTGGATCTCCTCGCTGGAGATGCCCAAACTCATCTGTCCCGCCGCCGCTTTTTGCAGGGGTCGGGAGCGGGGCTGGGCGGCATCGCACTGGCATCGCTTCTGGAGCGAGATGGGTTGGCTGCCTCGGGTGTGCCTGCGCCGTTTCAGGTGCTGGCTCCGCGCGCCCGCAGCGTCATCTTTTTCCACATGACGGGTGCGCCGTCGCAGTTGGATCTGTTTGATGACAAACCGGTGCTGCGAAAATACGACCGGCAACTGGCCCCGAAGGAGCTGTTTGAAGGCAAACGCTTCTCTTTTTTGCGCGGGCATCCGAAGCTGCTCGGCTCGCGCTATCAATTCATTCCGCATGGCCAATCGGGCGTGCAACTCTCCGAGCTGTTGCCGCACCTCGGCAGCGTGGCGGATGATCTCTGCGTGGTCAAATCCATGCGCACCACCGAGTTCAACCACGGTCCCGCTCAGCTTTGCATGCACACGGGCCTCAATCGCCAGGGCAATCCCTCGCTCGGATCGTGGGCCACTTACGGCTTGGGCAGCGAGTGCGACAATCTGCCGGGTTACGTCGTCTTTCTCGGTGGCAATACCCCTGGCGCGGGAGCCAGCTTGTGGAAGGCCGGCTACCTTCCCTCCGTGTATCAGGGCGTGCAGCTGCGGGGCGAGGGAGATCCGGTGCTCTATCTCAATACCCCCGCCGGTGTGAATCGCGCGGATCGTCGGCGCACGCTGGATCGCATCGCGGCGCTCAACCAAGCCAACTGGGAAGTGGTGGGGGATCCAGAGATTCAGACTCGGATCGAGCAATACGAAATGGCCTTTCGCATGCAGGCCTCGGTGCCAGAGCTGGTGGATCTGTCCGATGAAAAGGCCGAAACTCTCGCAAGCTACGGGCGTGGCGAGTTTGCCGAGCAATGCCTGAAGGCGCGGCGTCTGGTGGAACGTGGCGTGCGTTTTGTGGAGTTTTTCAAGGGAGACTGGGACACGCACGGTGGGCAACATCAAAGGCTGACGCAATTGTGTGGCGAGGTGGATCGTCCGATTGCAGCGTTGATTCGCGATCTCAAACAACGCGGTCTGTTGGATCAAACGCTGGTGGTTTGGAGTGCAGAATTTGGGCGGACGCCCATGCTGCAAGGCACCGAAGCGCCGGACAAATGTGGGCGAGATCACCAAAAAGACGCCTTCACCGTGTGGATGGCTGGGGGTGGAGTGCGAGGCGGTCTCAGCTATGGCTCCACCAATGAGCTGGGGAACGAAGTGGCGGAAAACCCCGTCCAGGTCAGAGATCTGCACGCCACCATGCTGCATCTGCTCGGCATCGATCACCGGCGGCTGACCTATCGTTACCAAGGATTTGATCAACGTCTCACCGGAGTAGAACCCGCCCGAGTGGTCACGGATTGGCTCGCGTAAAAATCCGCAAATCCACGCCATGACGCGATCCTTCTCGACGTGCGTGCGTGGTGAAATCTCCGGCACAACTTGCTTGAGATTTTGGAGAAGGAGTAGCAGTCGTCACCGCCGCTGTCTGCGAAACGCTCCGGGGGTGAGGCCGTGGCGGTCTTTGAAGGCGGTTTGGAGGTAGTGGGGGTGCACGAATCCGGTGCGTTCGGCGATGGCTTCGAGGGTGAGGTCGGTGACGGTGAGCAGGCGCTGCACGTCGCGGAAGCGGATGCGCTGGATCTCTTCTTTCGGGGTGCGGTCGATGGCGGTCTTCATGCGGCGCTCCAGGGTGCTGCGGGAGGTGTTGAGACGGCGGCAGAGGGTATCGACGGTGAGGCCGTCGCAGGCTTGCTCACGGATGATGCGGCAGGCTTGGGCGATGAGGGCATCGGTGATGACGAGGTCGTCCGACGACTCGCGGGTGATGATGCCGCGGGGTGGGACGAGGGTGGGTTTCATCGGCGCTTTGCCGCTGGACATCAGGCGGTCGAGCAGCCGGGCGGCTTCGAAGCCGACGCGCTCACCATCCAGCTCCACACTGGTGAGCGGCGGGGTGGCGAGGCTGCAGAGGGTTTCGTCGTTTTCACAACCCACCACGGCGACTTCCTCCGGCACGGCGAGTCCGACGCGGAGGCAGGCGTCGAGCAGGTGCACGGCGAGCTGGTCGGTGGCGGCGAAGATGCCGATGGGTTTGGGCAATTGGCGCAGGCTGTCCATCAGGCGCTGCTGGCTCTGCTCCCAGTCGCGCGGTTTTTCGGAGGCGGAACTGGGAAGCTCGATGCAACTGTGCCCGGCCGCGCGCAAGCGGTGGGAGAAGTTTTCGATGCGCTCGATGAAGAAGGCTTCGGTGCGGAGTGAGTAGAGGGCGAAGTGGCGGTAGCCGCGGTTGAGAAAGTGATCGGCGACGGCCTGGCCGATGGCGGAGTTGTCGATGCCGACAAAGGGACGCTGATGCGGGAGCTGGGTGGAGCGGAGTTCCACGGCGGGCAGCCCGGTGGCGGTGACGGCTTTGTTGAGTTCGGGGGTGAAGGTGCGGGTGAGGATGCCATCGCCCTGCCAGCGCGCCAGCCAGGGTGGCGGCGGGGAGTCGGGCGCGCGCAGTTCGACGAAGGTGGACCAGGGTCCGTTCTCCGCCACATAACGCCGCACACCGGCCAGCATGCCGCGGGTGTAGGAGCGGGTGGTTTCGATCAAAAGGGCGACGCGGGGGATGCGTTTGCGGCGTGGAGTGGGCATGACGAAAAACCTGAGGTTTGCTGCACCATAGCTGGAGTGACGGCATTGGAAAAGCCGCTATTCTCGACCGCATGACCCAATCCAAAGGCAAAGTTTTAATCGTCGTCGGTGACGCCACGGAGACCGTGGACACGCTGTATCCTTTCTTCCGTCTGATTGAGGGCGGTTATCAACCGGTGGTCGCCGCGCCGGAAAAGCGGAAGTACCAAATGGTGCTGCACGAGATCAAATCGGGCTGGACCATCACCAAGGAGTGGGAGGGCTACAGCATCGATGCCGATGTGACCTTTGCGGAGATTCAGCCCGAGGAGTATGCGGGCATTTTTTTCAGCGGTGGTCGGGCACCGGAGTACATTCGCGAGGATGAGGATCTGCTGCGCATCACGCGGTGGTTTTGGGAGAATGGCAATCCGATGGCGAGCGTCTGCCACGGGGTCGAGATCCCGGCGCGGGCGGGCATCGTGCAGGGGCTGCGCATTGCCACGGTGGCGAAGTGCAAGTTCGACCTCGAGGTGTGCGGAGGCATTTATGTGAACGAGCCCTGCGTGATCGACAAGACGATGTACAGCGGCCGCACCTACCATGACAGCGGGCACTTTGTCGGGCCATGGATCGCGGCGTTGGACGCCTGGGTGGACCGTCATTGAACCAACTCTTCGAACCCATCATGAATCGTCGAAATTTCCTCGCCCTCACAGCGGGTTCCGTGGCTGCATCCGCGCTCCCTGCTCGCGCTGCTGAACCTTTGAAATTGAAATACCTGCTGGCCTCCGCGCTCTACGGTGACATGCCGCTGGCGGAGGTGCTGCCGGAGGTGGCGGCGGCGCATTGCGGTGGGCTGGACATTTGGGGAAAGGCGCATGCCACCCATCGGGAGCAGTTGGATGAAATGGGGGTCGATGCCTTTGCCGGGATGCTGCAAAAGGCGGGGGTGAAGCTGGTGTGTTCGACGCGTTATCCGCTGGGTCCGTTTGGATTGGAGAAGGAGTTCTCCGTGGTGCAGAAACTGGGCGGCAGCTTGATCGTGGTGGGGGCGAAGGGGCCGAAGAACGTCGAGGGCGAGGCGGCGCGCCAAGGCATGCGGGAGTTTCTCGAACAAATGAAGCCGCATGCCGACAAGGCGCAGGAGCATGGCATCGTGGTGGCGATTGAAAACCACGCCAACTCGCTGCTGCACACGCCGGATTCGATTCGCTGTTTTGCCGAGATGAACACGCATCCGGGCCTGGGCGTGGCGTTTGCGCCGCACCATTTGCACGAGCATGTCCCCGAGATTCCGGGGCTGATTCGGGACCTGGGGGCGAAGAACCTGCCCTTTGTGTATTTCCAGGAGTATGGCATCGGCTCGAAGGAGACGGTGGCCAAGGCGATCGAGCTGCAGCAGTTGCCGGGCTACGGAACGCTCGACTACAAGCCGCTGCTCACCGCGCTGCGCGAGGTGGCGTTTGACGGCTGGGTGGAAATCTTCATGCACCCCACGCCGCG
>JAGRPD010000266.1 GCA_020439875.1 Verrucomicrobiales bacterium | reverse complement strand
AGGGATTCGAACCCTCGGTACGGCTTTACACCGTACGGCTCTTTAGCAAAGAGCTGCTTTAGACCACTCAGCCACCTCACCAAAGGCAGGCACGCCAAAGCGCGCGCTGAGACCCGCAATAAGACAAAGAGCACCCGGCCCGTCAATCGAAAAGAAGTGCCTCAACAAAGTTTGCCGGAGCCCCGGGAGGTGCGTTCGCAAGCCAAGCGACCACCAATGAACCTTCCCTGCACCCCCATCACCCAAGTTCGAATGAGACGACGATTCGGACGACGATTGCTTCAACGGCCACGTAGAGGCCGATGTGAATCGGCCCCGGGAGGTGCGTCCGCAAGCTAAGCGGCTCCCCCCCACTTTCGTGCGTGTTCCCTTCGTTCGGGCCAGCGCTTGTAACATGCCAACGCTTTCCACGTAATCCCTCCATGTTCTTCTTGCGCCTTTTTGCCCTGGTCTTTTTCACCTGCCTTTCCAGCTTCGCCGCCGTCGTCCGGGTCGAAGTGACCGAGCGAGAGGCCGTCGGCAAGGCGGGTTACGAGCGCATCCTGGGGCGGCTGCATTTCGAAATCGATCCCACTTCACCGCAAAACGCCATCATCGCCGACATCGCTCTAGCTCCCCGCAATGAGCGCGGTCAGGTGGAGTTTTCTTCCGACTTCATCCTCTACACCCCCAAGGATCCCGCGAATCGCCATGGCACAGCCTGGGTGGAGATCCCCAATCGTGGCGGACGCACCGCGTTGAGCGAGTGGGCGGAAGAGCGCGGCTTCACCGTTTTCAGCGTCGGCTGGGAGTTCGACATTCCCGAGGCTCCTGGAAAACTCAGCATCCGCGTGCCAACCGCCCGCGAGACCGACGGGACCGCTCTGCGTGGTGTGATCAGCGCCACCTTCACCCCGGATCGTGCCAACCAAAAAATGAGCCTGCCCGAGCTGGCGGACTATCCCCCCGTGAATCTCGCAGGACCAGACAGCCGTTTGGTGAAGCGAGATCGCATGGCGTTCCCTCAGGGCCAAGAGCTGCCTCGGGCCAGCTGGACTCTGGACGGCGATCAGGTGGTTTCCAAATCAGGCTGGGAGCCAGGCAGCACCTACGAGGTATTTTACCTGACGGAAAATCCCCCCTTGGCTGGATTAGGCTACGCAGCCACCCGCGACGCCGTTTCCTGGCTGAAGCACAGCGCGGATTCACTGGCTCCCTCGGCCTCCGCCTGCGCCTTTGGCTCCTCCCAATGCGGGCGATACTTGCGCGACTTCCTCTACCTCGGCTTCAACACGGACGAAGCCGACCGCCCCGCCCTCGATGGCGTCATCGCCCACGTCGCGGGCGCGGGACGTCTGATCTGCAATCAACGTTGGTCGCAGCCGAGACGCATTGCCGGTTTTTACACCACGTCATTCCCCTTTGCCGACACCGCACTGGTGGATCCCTTCTCAGGGCACCGCGATGGAGTGCTGGAAAACCCGCGAGTTCAGGTCGCTCAATTGCCGAAGATCTTTTACATCAACACCTCCGCCGAATACTGGGGTGCGGGCCGCGCGGCAGCTCTCACCCACACCGATCCCACCGGACAGCAGGACGTGGCCTTTCCCGCCAACGTCCGCTCCTACCACCTGGCGGGCACGCAGCATGGACCGGCATCTTTTCCTCCCACTGCCCAAGCCGCAGGCTCACCGATGGCCAATCCGGTCAACGCCAAAGCAGTCGTCACCGCCTTGCGCCTGGCGATGGCGGACTGGGTGTCGAAGGACATTCCTCCTCCCGACAGCGAAGTGCCCACCATCACCGCAGGCACCCTGATTCCTCTGTCAGATTTCAAATGGCCCAGCGTGCCGCAAATGCCGAACCCCCGCCACTTCACTGCGGGGCCGCGCCTGCCGAATCCTCAGTGGTCCGATGAGGCCGGAGCAGGCGCTCCCCTGCCCCTGCTGGTGCCACAGGTCGATGCGGATGGCAACGAAGTCAGCAGCATCCGCGTGCCGGACGTGGCCGTACCGTTGGGAACGGCCACAGGCTGGGTCTATCGACCCGCCTCCTTGGGCCACTCCGACGAACCCGTGCTGCTTCGCGGCGGCTGGGTGCCCTTTGCCGTCACCGAAGCGGAACGCCGAGCCACCGGCGATCCACGTCCCTCCCTGGAAAAACGCTACCCCTCCAAAAAAGCCTACCTGCGTCAGGTGCGTCAGGCGCTCAAAGACCTCGCCAACCGCCGCCTACTCCTCACCAGCGACATCAAAGCCGAAATGACCGAAGCAAGCCAACGCTGGGATTGGGCCGTGAACCGCCTGCCCGCCTTTCAGCGGGTGCTTTTTCTCGGCAACAGCATTACCCTGCATCAGCCCGCTCCCAGCATCGGCTGGCAGGGCAAGTGGGGCATGGCCGCCAGTGCCGAGACCAAGGACTACGTGCATCTCACGCTCGAAGCACTGGCGCAATCAGCCGGACACGCACCCGACCACCTCGTCAAAAACATCGCCGCCTTTGAGCGAAACCCGGAGACATTCGACATCGAAAAAGAGCTGGCCGACGCCCGCGCCTTCCGGCCCGATCTCATCATCCTGGCCATCGGCGAAAACGCGCCCGCCATCAGCACACCCGAGCAGCAGGCGGCCCTGCAAGCTCACGTCACCGACCTGCTGAAAACCGTTTGCGGCACCGCAAAAACCCGCCTCCTGGTGCGCACCAACTTCTGGGCAAACCCCGCCAAAGACGCCGCCCTCACCGCCGCCTGCGAAACCGTCGGCGGCACCCTGGTGAACATCTCCGCACTCAGCAAAGAGGAGGCCAACTACGCCCGCTCCGAGCAAGACTTCGAACACACAGGCGTGGCCAAACATCCCGGTGATCGCGGCATGGCCGCCATCGCTCAGGCGTTGCTGGAGGCCCTCCGCCCCGCCGCTTTTCCCGCCGCCGATTGATCAGCGTCCGCCGGGTCAGTTCATCCAGAAACGACGGCCCAAAAACGTGAGACGACGATTCCACCCACCCCGTAGCCACGTTTGTCAAAACGTGGCCCATCAGCTCCCAAGCACTCCCACTCACATCGGCAGCTACCACCACGCGCGTCAACAATCCTCGTCC
>JAGRPD010000265.1 GCA_020439875.1 Verrucomicrobiales bacterium | reverse complement strand
CGCCGACCCCCTCGGCTTCGCCGCCGGCAGCAACTGGTACACCTTCGTCAACGGGGACCCCATCTCCCTCACCGATCCCTTCGGCTTGGCCGCGATGAGCGAAAACTACTATGGTTCCCGTTTGGGCAACTCCCTTGGCCGCATCCCCATACTCGGCTACGTCCTCGGCCCTGTAGGCAGCCTGCTCTCAGGCGCAGCCAATGTCGCAACGGGCTCATTTGGCCGCGGCTTCAACCAAGTGGGGGCGGGTCTGAGTGCCTTTATTCATGAAACCCTCTGGGACGCAGGAGCACTCGTTGTCGGCATGGGATTTCGCAAAGCCCAAGGCCTCGTCCATGTTTACAGTCATGTGGGCAACTTCGCTCAAGATCCAAACTCACAGCGAAATGACAACAGGTTCTGGGCACAATTCGGCCGCGTTTTTCGGGCAACCCTGCTCGGAATCGTCATCCCCAACTATGGCAACATCGCTGGCGGCAATGTGGGTGTCGTCCCTCAAACCGGTTGGAACCTCAACCCTACGAATTTCAATCCTCACATTGAGATTCCGAGTGAGTTGCACGATCTCAGTTGTTACATTTCAGCAGCAGGTCAGTACCAAGGACCACCAGGATCTCATCATTTGATCTGGACGACCGGTGTATGGACCACACAAGGACCTGAACCAGGACTCTATGGCCAAGCGTTCCGATTGATAGGAAGCACGACTTTTCCAATCTTCAGCTTAATAGATCGCCCTCAACCTTATGAGAACTAACTTCAATTCCACAAAACCATTCTCGATTTCGATATTGATAATTGTAAATTCAATTATTCTAACATTGACAATTGGTTGTCTAGGCCCCATTTCAGGTCCGGTTGGTCCTCAAGACTATATCATGTTTTCTACCCAAATACCCTTAAATGCCGCCCCGAGCAAGATTGCCGTCGTGCAATTGATCGAAGATCTAGAGAAGGCGTGGAATACAATTGTTCCTCCTCGCGTTCAGATGACTCCTTCGAGCCGCCGAAACATGCGAAAGAGCTTTCTTGAGGTTCGAAGCCCTTACGGCTTATATTTCGTAGCCTTTCATCCGACATCCGAACAGCCCGTCCAAGGATCAATCTATGCAAATGAACGAACCTCACTCATCACAATTGTAGTTCAATCACAGAGTCAATTTGAGTTGCAAGTGTCAAAAACGATTCGCCAGAAACTCTCACAAATCGTCACCGAACGCTTGAATGGTTACCACCTCGAATGGAAGTCGCGTCAGTGGGGCTTCTATCAGGGGATCCTCGGACCTGCAGTGTTTTGATGGGAAGGATTGACTCGAGATGGCTGGTTTTCATGAAATGCGCCCTCTTCTCATCCGCCCGCTTTTGACGGGATCCTTGGGATTCAGTTTGGGTTGTGTGCCGCCACAAGGGGCGTGTTCCAGGCAATTGATGTCGAAGTGGGATGTGATGAAAATTTGTGGCATCCAACTCAAAGAACGCCCAGATATCGCCTGTCGCGGAATTCGAGCGCAAAAACACCAATATTAGACAGAAGATGAAAAACTCGTCCCCAAAGAAAGTGGGCTGTTGGCTTCCGCTAGCCATCGTGATCATCTTTTTCGTCGGCATAGCCCTTTACAATAAGGTTTCGCCTTCGGCTGAACGAAGAGCTCTTCCGGAATCGGCTACTGAAATTGAAGAGTATTACTGGGAGGGCGGTTTTATGGCACAAGACTTCACCCGGTGCCTGAAGGCAAAGATCCCAAGGAGTGAGTTCGCCGCTTATGCCCATCGCTTAAACTTTCCGCATCGATATGTGAAGGGTGAGAACATTGAGAGCAAGACCGGACTCGATTTTGGACCAGGACTAGCGCGACCTTGGTTCGATCCTCCGAGGGCAGTTGAGGCTGATGATGTGTATTATGATTCAGGTCAAACTTATGCAGCTACGCTGAAGTATAAGGAACCTTATGTTTATCTGATCATCGTCGATTGGTGATCGAATTAGAATTTGACCCAACTCATCGATTCATCACGAAGCGATGGCCGCGATAATTGCACAGGTTTGACGCAAGACTGTTGAGCTCAAGGGAGTCAATTCTCACACAGGAAACGCATGCACACCGCCTCAATGAAAGCCACAGTATCCTTGTCACTTCTCATCCGCCTGCTTTTGACGGGATCCTTGGGATTCAGTTTGGGTTGTGTACCGCCGAAGAGGGATCGAGTACCCTCTGCATCGACCCGACTGCACCGGGTGGCTGTGATGCTAGCTTTACGGTCCGACATGGCCAGCTCCCCATCCCTTCCGGAACCCGCAGATCTGATGGCCTCCGTCGATGCGAATGGAGAACGCCAATACGTCGCTGAGCTGCTGACAGACATCTCGTTTCCTGACTCAGCATCCCCCTCTGCGGACTTTGTGAACGCGGCTTGCACGATTGGTTACTTCATTTCAAAGGATCATCATCTGGTTGTTTTTGAGCGAGCTGCAGCGAGGGGAAAAATCTCCTGCATCGTGGTCGATCAAAAAGGTCAGTTGATTGAATCGTGGACAGACTCTTCCCAACGATTGCTCGGCTACGTGGACAACGCTTTTCAGCTTTCTCCAATCCCGCGCGATTTCCTCAAACAGATCCAAGGAGCCAGTTTTTCGATTTCGAAGGACGAAGACTTACAGCCTTGAGCTGTTGAGATTTGGAGGAGACTGCGACGGAAAACGTGAATCAAGTAAGACTGAAGTATCCTTGGCCTTCCTTCTCTCGGCTGTTGGATGAGTTCCGATGGGTGCCCCATCGTTAAAAATGCGCGGGACCTTTCATTGCATTTCTCCGCGAGGTCGTTAGTCTCTCTCCTCATGGAAGGATGGCTCATGCATCGCTCGACGGGAATGTCTTATCCCCTGCATGGGGTGGTCATCGTCGGTAGAAGTCCCGACTGCGGTTTGCAGTTGGAGGATCCCGCTGTTTCCCGACGCCATGGCATGATTCGGCAGCAGGACGACGGATTTTGGTACTTTGATCTCGGCAGTTTCAACGGCACTTTCCTCAATGACAAGCGGCTGGTCACCGCGCAAAAGCTCAACGACGGCGATGCCCTCCACATCTCGGGCCATGAATTTGTTTTTCAGCAGAAAGGGGGAAATCCGGCGCTGGAGAGCGATCTGCTCAATGCCTCGACGATGGCTCAGGTGAGAAGTGCCAAGGCGATTTTGTTGGTGACCGACATTCGAGGGTTTACGACGCTCTCTGAAAAGTTGGAGCCTGCCGTGATGGCCCGCATCATGGGGTCTTGGTACTCTTTCACGGAGCAGATCCTGGCCCAGCACGGTGCCATGCTGGACAAGTTCATTGGCGATTGCGCGCTGGCTTATTGGACGGACTCCTGCACCGACCACCGCATCCAGGCCCTCCGAGCTGCGGGGGCGATGCAGCAGTCCTGCATCGATACCTACGCGGCTCACCAAGAGGTGCTCGACGCGGCAGGCCTCACCTTTGCGGCCTGCGCTTCGATCCATGTGGGCCGGGTGGCCTACGGCGGCATGAGTTCGCGGGAGTTCACTCTCATCGGCGACGCGGTCAACGTGGCTTTTCGGGTAGAATCCCTGACGCGCAAGCTCAATGAGCCGGTTCTGGTGACGGCGGATTTTTTGGACGGGTGGGAAAAGGGATACAGCTACTGCCGCCCTCTCGGCCCTCAGGAAGTCAAAGGTCGCAAGGAGCCTGTGACGGTTTTTGCCGTGGAGAAGATCCCCAGCGTGCCCAGCGAATCGTCCCTGTGAGCGGGTGCGGCTTGGGGGCCGCGTTTTCCGGTTTTCTTTCGCCGGATTCCCGCCACTCTGAGGCATGCCCGCCCAGCCTTCCCGACCTGAATACGATGCGATTGTCATTGGTTCCGGGCCGAATGGACTGACGGCGGCGGCGCTTTTGGCGCGGCGCGGATGGCGGGTGCTGGTCGCGGAAGCCGGGGCGACGCCGGGAGGCGGAACGAGGACGAAGGAGCTGACGCTGCCCGGTTTTCTCCACGATGTCTGCTCCGCCGTGCATCCGACTGGGGCGGCCTCTCCGGTGTTTCGAGAGCTGGGACTGGAGCAGCAGGGCCTGCGTTGGCTGCACCCTGAGATTCCTCTGGCGCATCCGCTGGCGGAGGGCCGGGCGGCGATTCTGCACCGAGATCTGGATGAAACCGCTGCGGGTTTGGGACGCGACGCGGGTGCGTATCGGGCGGTGTTTGAACCTCTCGTACGTCAGGCGGCGAATCTTTACGGGGATGTTTTGGATCCTTTGCGCTTGCCACGGCATCCACTGGCGATGGCCTCTTTCGGGCTGCGCGCAGCAGCACCTGCGAGCCTGCTGGCGCGGCTTTGTTTTCGCAGTGAGGAGGCTCGTGCGCTGCTGGCTGGCAACGCAGCTCACTCCGTCTTGCCGCTGGAGGCTCCACTGACGTCGGCCATTGCGGTGATGCTTCAGTTCAGCGCCCATGCCGTGGGCTGGCCGGTGGCTGAGGGCGGTTCCCAGGCGATCACAGAGGCGCTGGTCCGCATTTTGAATGCGCACGGTGGCGAGGTGGTTTGTGACTGGCCAGTCACGTCTCTGGCGCAATTGCCACCCGCACGAGCGGTGCTTTTTGACACCACGCCAGCGGCGATGGCGCGCATCGCGGGGGAGGCCCTGCCGTCCTCGTATCAGCGCCGTCTGCAGCGGTTCCGCCACGGTCCGGGAGTTTACAAAATTGACTACGCTCTCTCACAGCCCGTGCCTTGGTTGAATGCGGACTGCCGCCGTGCGGGCACGGTGCATGTGGGCGGCACGCTGGAGGAGATCTGCGCCTCCGAGCGAGACGCCTGCGAGGGTCGGATCTCTGAGAAGCCGTTCGTCCTCACCGCGCAGCCCACGGTGTGCGATGCTAGCCGCGCCCCCGCCGGTGGCCATGTGCTGTGGGCTTACTGTCATGTGCCGGCAGGTTGCACCACCGACATGCGCGCGCGGATCGAGGCGCAGATTGAGCGATTTGCCCCGGGCTTCCGCGATACCATTCGGCAGGCTCACGTCATGTCACCCGCTGCGATGGAGGCTTACAATGCCAACTACCCGGGCGGCGACATCGTCGGTGGCATGGCCAGTTGGGATCAGCTGCTCACGCGCCCTGTCGCCCGCCTGGACCCGTGGTCCACGCCAAATCCCCGCCTTTTTCTCTGCTCTGCCTCCACACCGCCGGCCGGTGGCGTGCATGGCATGTGCGGGGCTCACGCGGTGCGGTCCGTGCTGCGGCGAGGGCTGATGACTAGCTCTCGATAGCCGGTCTGCGGATCGATCTCCCTCGCAAAAACCTGATCCTCCAAGACTCCGAGGACGATTTCTGCGGTGGTGTAGATGAGCGACCCTTCCATCAGGTGACCGCCCTGAGTCCGCCCTGCCGAATCACTCACAGCCAGGTGCAAATGAGAGCCATCGGGCCCGAGCGTGCCGGAAAGTGCCACCATTTCATGCGGGCCTTCGATCACCTCCGCCTCCGGCTGATTTGCGTAACGCAAGCGGACGTGGCTCAGGCTGCCGACGGCGCTCAACACGCAGGCTGCGGGCCATTCATGCTGCCGCACCAGGGCATCCAGCGCCGCCTTGAGATCCTCACCAGACCGCAGTCTCAGAGCGTGTGTTTTCATGCCAGTCCGCCGTCCGCAGCGAGCACAGCCTCCGCCGCTCGGCGGCCACTGAGCAGCGCCCCGTTGATGGAGACGTCCTCGCAGTAGTCTCCGCAGCGGAAAAGACCTGGAGCCACCGTGGCATCCAGCACCGGAGCCGAGGCATGCATTTGCCGCAGCTCGGGCTGAGCCGACTCGATCTGCACGGTGCGCAGCAGACGCCACTGCGCCACCGCCGGGCCAAACCAGCTCACCAACTGCGTGCGCACCGCAGTCTCCAGATTGCCACCGTCCTCGGGCAATCCCAAAACGGAACAGGAAATCAAATGCCGACCTGGAGGAGCCAGCTCGGGAGCCACTCGGCTCAAGACGCAGGCGTGATTCACAGGGCCACACCCCGTGCCATCCAGGCACAAAATGCCGTCTCTCGTCGGCGATTCGTCGGCGGCAAAATAGAGGCATGTGGTGGAGCGTACTCTCGGCGCACGAGCGGGTGGCGTCGGGCTCAGCAATCGTGCCGCAGCTGGTTCATCCACCGCCAAAACGATGCGCCTCGCACGCACGACCTCTCCGCCCGCCAGGGTGACGGAGCCGGGCTCCACCCGAGCCGCCGGTCGATTGAAATGCAGGCAGCCCGGTTGCAGATCCGCCGCCAACTGCTCCGGGATGGCTCGCATGCCCCGCGCCGGGATCGCCCCGCCGCCACGGGCAAACATGGCAAACAAAAAGCGAAACATGGAGGCGGAGGTACGCAGGTCACGCTCCAAAAAGACCCCACCAAAAAACGGCCGGAAGAACCGATCAATGAACCCGTCGCTGAAGCCGAACGACCGCAGGTCATCCTCGGTCTCTACATCCGCGCCCCGGTGCTCCAGGCGCCGGAGCCGCCGCGTCTCCCGCAGCATGAGCATCGTGGTCCAGCGGTCTCGCATGCCGGCCACGGGATCCAGTGCATGCTCAAGCGCGTTCATCGGATGGCGGAAGGGATCGGCCAAGCGATGAAAGTGACCCTGCCAGAATACATCTGCTCCTTTGTAGAAAGGCCGCAGTTGCAACTCCTCGTAATGGAGCACCCGCCGCGCCTCGGGATAGGCTGGCAGCAGCAGCTGAAATCCGCGATCCAACACGAAGCCATCCACCTCGTCCGATCTCACCCGCCCTCCCGGCGCATCACCGGCCTCGTAAATCCTCACGCTCACCCCCGCGCGCCGCAGCACGCGCGCGCAGGCCAGCCCCGCCAGCCCCGCGCCGATGATGACGACAGGCTCTTCTCCCATGGTGCTTAGTTTTGGAAAATCTCGGCGAGAAAGGCCTTCATCGCCGCCCACGACTGGGCGTCTGCTTCGGCGTTGTAGGCACGCCCTTGCGACGGATCATTGCCTGCGTCTTTCTGGGTAAAGGAATGCACGGCTCCTGGGTACTCCACCAGTTGATAGTCCACACCAGCGGCCTCCATTTCCGCTTCGAACGCATCAATCCCTTCACGTCCGACATAGGGATCGTCCGCGCCATGCAGCGCCAGCACGCGACCCCGAATCTTTTTCCCCGCCTTCGGATCGGGCGAGTCCAATCCGCCGTGGAAACTCACCACCCCAAGCACCGGCGCACCCGAACGAGCTAGCTCCAACACGCCTGTCCCGCCAAAGCAATAACCGATGGCGGCAAGCCGATCTCGATCCACCCCTGGCTGTTTTTCCAAAATCTTCAGCGCGTCGTTCAAACGTTGCCGGTAGAGCTTCCGATCCGACTTGTACTTGCCGGACTGCACCGCGCACTCCTTGGTTTCCTCAGGCCGCACGCCCTTGCCATACACATCGGCTGCAAAGACCCGGTATCCCATTTCCGCCAGCATCCGGGCGCGCATTTTTTCGTAATCGGTCAGGCCCTGCCACTGATGCACGATGAGCACACCAGGCCGCGCACCTTCGACCGCATCATCGTAGGTCAGCCAGCCTTCACAGGCCGTCCCATCCGACTCGTAGGCGATGGGCCGCTCCACGATCTCAGCACGCGCGGGAGCCCCTCCCATGAGGGCGAGCAGCAACAGCCTGAAAACGCATTTTTGGATCATGCGCCATCCATAAGCCTCGCAAGGCTCAATGACAACGCAGAATCCGCGCGTCTCATTCCCAGCAAACCTGATCCCACACGGGGCCTGGTTCAGCGTTGGTCGATCGGCACAAATTTCTGACCAAACGGCCGTCCGACGTACTCGGAGAGCGGACGGAACAGGCGGTTGTCACTCCACTGCTCCAGCACGTGCGCCGTCCAGCCGCTCATGCGAGCGATGGCGAAGATCGGCGTGAACAGATCCGTCGGAATGCCGAGGCTGTAATAGACGGTGGCGCTGTAGAAATCGACGTTGGCGTTGAGGTTCTTCTCCTCACGCATGATTTCCGCGATGCGCTCAGACATTTGGATCCACTTGGGCTCACCCAGTTGCTTGGTGAGGCTGATGGCCATCTCCCGCAGGTGGGGGGCACGCGGATCCAGCACCTTATAGACGCGGTGGCCGATGCCCATGATCTTGCGTTTCTGCGCCAGCGCATCAGCGACCCAGGCATCGACTTTATCCGGACTGCCGATCTCTTCCAGCATGTGGATCACGCCCTCATTGGCCCCGCCGTGCAGCGGTCCTTTGAGCGCGCCGATGGCGGCGCTGATGGCGGAATACATATCGCTCAAGGTGGAGGCCACCACGCGGGCGGTGAAGGTGGAGGCATTGAAGCCGTGCTCTGCGTGCAGCACGTAGGCCACGTCGAGCGTCTGCTCCGCCTCTTTGGACGGCTCCTCACCGTTCATGAGGTAGAGGAAGTGCGCGGCCTCGCTGAGGTCCTTGCGCACGGGCGGCAGATCCAGCCCCTGACGGGAGCGGTGGAAATACGCCGCGATGATGCTGATTTGGGAGACGAGCTTGATGGCGGTGGCCAAGTTTTCACTCACGCTGAGATCGTGCCGATCCGTGTCGTAACAGCCCAGCATCGAGACCGCGGTGCGCATCACATCGATGGGACGCGCTTTTTTTGGAGCGGTCTTCAGATACTGAATCACGCCCTCCGGCAGCTCCCGCTCCGCGCGCAGGGCGGTGGTCAGCTGATCCAGCTCCGCGCGGTTGGGCAGACGCTGATGGTAGAGCAAATAGACGACTTCCTCGTAGCTGGCCTTGCCGGCGAGTTCGTTGATGTCGTAACCGCAATAGTAAAGCCGCCCCTCCTGGCCTTTGACTTCTCCCAGTTGGGTTTCCGCCGCGATGATTCCTTCAAGACCTTTTGAGACAACTGCCATGACGTGTGATGAGTGAGGGTGTAGGGGGTGTTATTGAGAAAACGCTGGGAATGCGGCGGGCTTGCGCGGGATTCAGGCTTGATAAATGGTGAGCAGAGCAGCGGCCATGTCGGCGGGAGAGTCGGCTACGGCGATGCCGCACTCGCGCAGGATGGCTTTTTTTGCCTCAGCGGTATCTTCTGCGCCACCGACGATGGCACCGGCGTGCCCCATGCGGCGTCCGGGAGGCGCGGTGGCTCCCGCGATGAAGGCTGCCACGGGTTTTTTGCAATTCTCCTTGGCCCAACGAGCGGCTTCGACCTCGGCATTGCCGCCGATCTCACCGATCATGATGATGGCCTCGGTCTCGGGATCCTCGTTGAAGAGCTTCAGCACATCGAGGTGACTGGTGCCATTGACGGGATCTCCGCCGATGCCGACGCAGCTGCTCTGGCCGATGCCGCGGGTGGTCAGCTGCCAGACGGCTTCATAAGTCAGCGTGCCGGAGCGGCTCACCACTCCCACCGCGCCGCGCTGATGGATGTAACCGGGTGCGATGCCGATGCGGCAGCCACCGTGGCTTTTTTCTCCCCGACCGGGGGTGACGAGGCCGGGGCAGTTGGGGCCGATGAGGCGCGTCTTTTTCCCAGCCATGGCGGCTTTGGCGCGGATCATGTCATTGACGGGGATGCCCTCGGTGATGGCCACGGCGAGGTCGAGTTCCGCCTCCACGCACTCGAGGATGGCGTCGGCAGCGAAGGGGGGCGGGACGAAGATGGCGCTGACGGTGGCTCCCGTCTCTCGCGCGGCTTCTTCCACGGTATCAAACACGGGCACCTTGACGCCATTGTGCTCAAAGGTCTGCCCGCCCTTCCCCGGCGTCACGCCAGCGACGAGCTGCGTGCCGTAGTCAATGGAGAGTCGGGCGTGGCGGGAACCAAAGTCTCCCGTGATGCCTTGGATGAGGATTTTTGTATCGGTTTCGACGAGGATAGCCATGGGAAAAGTTGCGGGGAAAGACGTTCAGTAAGGGAGGATGGAGAGGGATCCCATCAGGCGGCTTGTGCCACGGAGGCGACGATTTTTTGCGCGGCATCCGTCAGCCCATCCGCGCTGGTGATGGCGAGGCCGGAGCCAGCCAGAGTGGCCTTGCCGGCCTCGACGTTGTTGCCCTCCAACCGCACCACCAGGGGCAGGCTCAGGCCCACTTCTTTGACGGCGGCGATGATGCCTTCTGCGATGATGTTGCAGTCCATGATGCCGCCG
>JAGRPD010000264.1 GCA_020439875.1 Verrucomicrobiales bacterium | reverse complement strand
TCCTTCGTGTTGATTAGGGCCCAGAGGAGGTCTTCGAAGGCTTGGCGGCGGGACTGGATGGTGTCGAGCGGCTGGCCTTTGGCGTCGGTGCGCGGTTTGTCGAGGTAGGTCTGGGCGATTTGCAGTTCCTTGGCGTCGGGCTGGCGAGAGTAGGCGATCAGGTAGAGCTGGCGGAGGCGGTCCGGCTCCGGCATCTCGGCGTGGCTGAGCTGCTCGGCGCGGCCGTTCTTGGCGGTGAGCTTGGCCTTCACATCGGAGGCGTTCATGAGGTGCAGGCTCTGCGCCAGGCTGGCGGTTTGCACGCGCTCGCACTCGCACACGCTCTCGGCTTCGGGCCGGCCAAAGACCTTCAAAAACGGCGAGGCGCTGTTGTAGCTGTTGTCCGGCAGGGAGATGGCGCGGGTGCCGGGCGGCAGGTTGGCGAAGTCCGACTTTGAGGCGGTGACTTCATCGATGGCGTCGAGCAGCACCTCGGCCGTCATGCGCTTCGGGTAGAAGTGGGAGAAGTTTTGGCTGTCCACCGCATTCTGCTCGTTCGGCATCGCGCTGAGCTGATAGGTGCGGCTCTGCGTGATGGTGCGGACGATGGCTTTCAGATCGAAGCCGCTGTCGATGAAGTGAGTGGCCAGGGCGTCGAGCAGCTCGGGATTGGTGGCCGGATTGCTGTCGCGAATGTCGTCCTCCGGCTCGATGAGGCCGCGCTTGAAGAAGTGCTTCCAGTAGCGGTTCACTAGCGATTTGGCGAAGAAGGGGTTCGAGGTTTCCGCCATCCAATCGGCGAGGTAAAGACGCGGATCTTCATCGGGCAAAATGTCGAGCGTCGGGCCGCCGAGCGCCGCGGGCCGCACATCTTCGCGGGTTTTTTTGTTCTCCATTTTCGCGATGCCGCGCTTGTGGAAGATGAGGTCCTCATCGGCCACGGCGGTCGGCTTGCGTCCAATCTGGCTAAAGAAGGCGGCGAGGCTGTAGTAATCGTGCTGGCTCCAGCGCTCGAAGGGGTGGTGATGGCACTGCGCGCACTGCATGCGCACGCCGAGGAAGAGCTGCGCCACGTCCTCGAGCTGCTGGTTCGGCTCCTTCACCCGCTTGTACCACGCCACGGGTGGATTCGACACGATGGTGCCCGACGCGCCGAGAATCTGCCGCACGATCTGATCGTAGGGCGTGTTGGCCAGCAGGCTGTCCCGCATCCAGGCGTGGAAGGCGAAGTTCGCGGTGATGTCCGCGTCGCTGTCGCGCTTGTTTTTCAGCAGCGCGGTCCATTTGTTGGCGAAGTAGTCGGCGTAGTCGGTGCTGGCCAGCAGGGACTCGATGGCTTGGTCGCGCTTGTCGGGATCTTTGCTGGCGAGGAAGGCGTTGGTTTCCTCCAGCGTGGGCAGACGCCCGCCGATGTCGAGCGACACCCGGCGCAGGAAGGTGGCGTCATCGCACACCGGAGAGGGCGGGATGCCCAGGTTCTTGAGATTGGCGAAGACGAGTTCGTCGATGAAGTTCCGCGCCGGCGGCACCTGCTCCACCGGCAGTCCGAGCGGGATGGCGGCGCGGAAGGTGGAGACCATGCCGGAGTAGCGCACCATCACCGCCACATTGCCCGGCAGGTCGAGCGTCTTCACCAGTCCCTGCTCCGTCGTCTCCGCCATGGCGCGGTCATTCGGCTCGTAGAGCGCCATGTGGGTGACATCGCGCGTGGTGCCGTCGGAAAAACGCGCCGTGACTTTGAGCTGCTGGCTCGCATTCGGCTTCATCAGTTTCTGCGGCGGAGAAACGGCGATGCCCTCCAGCTTCGGATCGTTCTCCGTGCTGAAGGCCATGCCCTCGCCGATCCAGCGCACCAGCGTCTGGTATTCCTCCGAGTCGGGATCCAGCTTCTTGCCGCCACCGTGGGGCACGATGTTGGCGGCCTTCAAAACAAACAAGCTCTGCTCCGGCGCCGAGGGAAAGACGCGGCGGCCTTTACCCTCCTTCACGATGTGCTCGTAGTCCTCCTGCGGCTCAAAACCGAGCAGCGAAAGCCGGAAGCCGCGCTGACCCACATCCGCCTTGGCATGGCAGGCACCCGCGTTGCAACCCGCCTTCGTGAGGATCGGCATCACGTTGTTGACGAAACTCGCCGGGCGCGGGGTTTCGGCTCCGTGTCCGAAGGAAACGGCAAGGACGGCGGCGAGGGCAAAGGAACGCGGGAACAGCATCAGGCTCAGTCATACGCAGACGGGGAGCCGCTTTTCTCAAATCCGACCGCAGGCTTTCCCTGGCCCTGAAATCTCCCGCCGCAGCGCGCGGGCGAGATTCCTTGAAAGCCCGCGCCTCCAGAATCGGTTTTGGAGCCTATGCGCCTGCTGCCCACCCTCCTCGCCCTGCTTCCCCTCACCCTCGCCGTCCACGCGGGTTCCCCCGCCTTCACCGAGTCCCTTGAAGGCTGGAAGTTTGACAATGCCAAACACTGGACCGTCAAGGACGGTGTCCTCACCTGCTCCAACGACGGTGGTGACGGCGACATTTTGTTCACCCAAAAGGACGACTACACCGACTTCGAAGTCACCGTGGATTTCAAATTCGAGTCCGGCACCATCGACTCCGGCATCTTCCTGCGCGACGGCAAGGAGCAGATTCAGATTGGCGAATCCGGCAGCCTCAAAAAAGACATGACCGCCCTGCCCTACATCCCCGGCAAAAGTTATCCCATTAAAGTGGACACCGCTGAGAAGGTCATGAAGTGGAAGGATTGGAACACGATCAAAGTCCGCGTCACCGGCAACACCTACACCACCTGGCTCAATGGCACGGAGATCATGACGTACACCTCGGACACCATCGCCCCCAAGGGCCCGATCGGCATCCAGGTGCATCCCAAGCGCGAGATGAAGATGCACTATCGCAACCTCACCATCACCGACCTCAGCCATTCCTAACCCAAACCCCACCACCACCATGAAACGCCTTCTGTTCCTCCTGCCCCTGCTGGCCGCCACCTTCGCCAGCGCCGATGAAGTCCTGCTCGAAGACCACTTTGACCGCGCCGACGCCGATCCCGCCGTCGAGGCTCCCGGCAATGGCTGGGGCACCAACTCCAAAACCCGCGCCAAGGGCGTCAAGCAAGTCTGGATCAAGGACGACGCCATGTACGTCAAGATGGCCGATGTGGCCGATCACGCCGTCTCGGTGACTCAGGATGTGAAGTTCAAGGATGCGGTGATCGAGATGCGCTTCAAACTCGGCCCCAAGGATGACCTCGGCGTGGACATTGCCGACATGAGTGAAAAATCGGTCCACGCAGGCCATATCTGCGCGCCGCGTGTCCGGCTCAATTCCCTGGAGATTTCCGATCTGAAGACCGGGCGCATGAATCTCGAACTGAATGAAAAGGCCAAGGCCAAGACCCTCAACGAAGAGGAGAAGAAACTGCTCGCCACGAAATCCAAGAAGTTCCCGCTGAAGTTGAAAGCGGACGAGTGGCATGACCTGAAAATCACCATCGAGGGCGACACCATGACCGTGAGTATCGACGGCAAGGAAGCCGGGTCCTTCGCCTCCGAAGGCATCGGGCATCCCACCAAAAACCGCATCCGCCTCGGCGTCGGCCACGAAGCCTGGGTGGACGACGTGAAGATCACGACCGCTGGGTAATGCCCTTCCCTCAGGATCGCCTTTCCACTTTCTTCGTTAACTTTTTCTCCGGGCGGCAGTGATTCTGTGAAATCCTGCTTTTCATGCCCGGTCCGCCGCCCTCTTCCGACGATGCCTATGAGCGCTTCCTGAAGCTCTTTGCGCATCACGAGAACGATCTGCGCACTTTCATCCGCTCGCTGCTGCCCACCTGGCACGACGCGGATGAAGTCGTGCAGCAGTCCGCGCTGGTGATCTGGCGGAAGTTTGACCAGTTCGACCCGTCCACCGAGTTCATGAAGTGGGCCTGCGTCATCGCCCGCTTCGAGGCGCTGGCCTACCGCCGCAAAATGGCGCGCGACCGGCTGGTGTTTCGCGAGGACATCCTCGAGCTGATGGCCGACGAGGGAGCGGAGGAAATCGACCAGCGCCAGGCCGAATACGAGGCGCTCGAGTCCTGCCTGCAAGCCATCCCGGAGAAGCACCGCCGACTGCTCACGCTCGCCTACACGCCGGGGATCAAGGTGAAGGAACTGGCCCGGCAGGCCGGCTCCAGCTCGGCGGCCTTTTACATGCGGCTCAACCGCCTGCGCAAAGACCTGATGCACTGCATCGAATCCAAAACCCAGTCCGCGTCATGAACCCGCGCTTTCACCAACTCCCGCCGGACCAGCAGGCTTGGATTCAGGACTACGTCAACGGCACCCTGGACGAGGCGGGGTTCGCTGCCTTTCAAAACGAACTGGCCCGCAATCCCGCCCTGCGCTCCCAGCTCCGCCGTTACCTGGCCCTCGACGACCACCTGCGCCGCGGCAGCGACGAGGCCGCAGGGATCTCGGCGGACTGGCAGGCGGCAGCCGCTCCGCCACCGCCTCCGAAGCCCGTCGCTTTTTCCATGAGCCGTCTGCGCCAGGCCTGGCCCGCCGCCCTCGCGGCCTGCCTTGCCTTTGGACTGGCGGTCACGCTGTTTTGGAAACCCCGCCCTGACGACACCGCCACCGAAGAAGCCGTGGCCAGCGGCTTTGCCGTGGTGACCCGTCTGCTCAATGCCCAGTGGCCGGAGGGAGCCTCCGCTCGGCGTGAAGGTGATGCGCTGGGCAGCGAGACCTTTGCCCTGGCTGATGGTGCCGCTGAGATTCAATTTTTCTGCGGAGCCACCGTCACGCTCCAGGGACCGGCCCGCCTCACGCTGGATTCCGCCTGGGCGGCGACCTGTCATGCGGGCTCGCTGCGCGTTCATGTTCCGCCTGCGGCGCGCGGTTTCAAACTGCACGCGCCCGACACGGAGATCACCGACCTCGGCACCGAGCTCGGTCTCGAAGTGACGGAGGCCGGGGCCAAAGTCGCGGTGTTTGAAGGCGAGATCGCCATGCGCCATCGCGAGGGTCCGGAGCAAATCGTTCCCGGCGGCAAGGGTTTCGATCTCCCCAAATCGAGTCAAGCGGCCGAGACGAAAGTTTCCCCGGACACCTTTCCCAATCCCGCGCTGCTCGATCCGCATTTTCAAAACCAACGCCAACGGAGCTTCGAGCGGTGGCAGACGCATCGCGACACCTTTGCCGCCGATCCGCGGCTCATCGCCTACTACACCTTCGATCAACCGCGCGGCTCGGGCAGCGTCGCCAACCTCGCCGTGCCGAATGATCCCGAAAGCGCCGGTGCCATCATCCTCGCTGAGACTGTGGACGGACGCTGGCCGGGACTGAAGCAGGCGCTGGAGTTTCGCCGCCCGGGATCGCGGGTGCGGGTGAATCTTCCGGGTGAATTTCAGGCGTTTACTTTCAGCGCCTGGGTGCGCATCGACAGCCTCGACCGCCGCTACAGCTCGCTTTTCATGGCGGATGGTTACGAGACGGGCGAGCCCCATTGGCAACTGCGCGACGACGGCAAACTGATGCTCTCCGTGATGGTGGATGACACCCGCCCCAATCCCAAGATGCCGGAGGATGCCGGCTTTCACCGGGTGTACTATTCACCCCCGGTCTGGGATGTGTCGAAGAGCGGCCAATGGATGCACCTGACCTCCGTCTTCGATCCCGCTGCCCGCGAGGTGCGCCACTACGTCGATGGTCGGCGGGTGTCCGAACAGGCCATTGAACCCGATTTTTTCATCGGCACCCTGCGCATCGGCAACGCTGAGATCGGCAACTGGGGAGAGCCCTTTCGCGACACGCCCTGGTTCGCCATCCGCCATCTCAATGGCCGCATTGACGAGCTGGCCGTGTTCAAGGCGGCGCTCACGGACGAGGCCATCGCACGAATCTTTGAAGGAAGCCGAACAGGATCGGCACCGGCGCGGAAATTACGTTGATCCCCTCACTCTTTCCGGCCACTGGACCACCGGCTGGCGCTCGCGCAGCATCCTTCCAGTTGCCATCATGTCCAGACACATGAGCAGTCGTTCGCCTGCGCTGCGGCGCATTATCGCGGCAAACAGACGTGCGTTGATTTCCGGCGGCGTGTCCTTCACGGCAAAACCCGTATCAGCATATCTGTCAGATTCAATGTTGCTGACCATGCGCGTATATACGCCTCATCGCAGCCCGTAGCAATCAGGTTCTCCACATCGGCCAACTGCCGCTCAGATTGCGACTCGCGCGCCCAATGCAGCTTGGAGAGGATGAGGTCTTCCTTGCTCACCACCCACAGCTCAAAATCAGCCACCTTCACCCTCACTCGCCGAGTAAACTCATGCAGCCGATAGGCCTCCCGCTTCCTCACCATGAAGTCAACTTTGATCAGGGTCGCCTCATGGATCGCATTGAAGCTGCTCTGATGCAGCACCGCCTCCCGCGCGGCCTCAGGTGAGACGTAGTAGTCGGTGCCGAGAACTTCGGTGACCCTGGCCGCATCCTTCAGATGAAATGCCACCACCAGATCAATGTCGCGCGTCATTCGTGGCTGCGCATGGCAGGCGAGCGCCACGGAACCTGTGAGCATGTAATCGATTCCTGCTGACTCAAGGCGGGTCGTGATGTCACGCAGAATGGCGAGTTCTTCAGTCATGGCTTGAGGTCAAGGCCGCGGATTGATCGAGTTTGGGTGTCGGATGATCTTTGTTATCCCAAGCAACGAAATTCCGAAAAATCTTCTCCAGACTCGGTATTGAGCGGACTTTGGACAAAACAGAGCATGGCCGGTTTGACCGCGACGGCAATGAATCTCCTATTTAACATCAGCGCTGCCTTTTTCGGATGCCATCTCCCTGCTCGACACCTTTCGCCTTCGGTTCGCTGGCCTGGGTCTCGCTCGATTTGGCCGCTGTCACGCCGGCTTTTTTCATGTGGGAGCATCGACGAATCGGCCACGCTTGACGACGACGATGTGGCGGCCCTTCACCGCAACAGTGGCGGCATGCTGCGATAGGAGCTGAAAAAATCTTATTATTGATGCAAACTTATCTTTGCTTTGCATCATATTGGTGCAAATATTGGCACCATGAGAATCAGCGTAGAAATCGACGAGAGCATTTTGGCGGACGCCATGGAATTGACAGGTGAAAGCAGCCGGAGTCCCGCCTTGGCCAAGGCTGTCACGGAATTTGTGCGGCGGAAGCGGGCGCAGGAGTTCGGGCGGCTGATGCGGGAGGGTGCCTTTGATTATCCTTCCGTGATGGAGGAGCCTCCCGCCTACGGAGCGGACCCCGGAAATCCCATTCCTCCCCTGATCAAGGAATAGCGTCATGGTTCTCGTCGATTCGTCAGTCTGGATTGAATCCCTGCGGCGCAAGGGTCGGCTCGATGTGAAGGTGGCGCTGGAGGGCCTGCTGGAGGCCTACGAGGCGCAGTGGTGCTCGCCCGTTCGGCTGGAGGTGCTGGGCGGCGCACGCCTGGATGAGCGCCGCCGCCTGGGCCTTCACTTCTCCGTGATTCCCTACCGGGTGTGTGGTGAAAAGGATTGGGACAACGCGGTGTCGCTCGCCTGGAAATTGCGCGACCGGGGCCTGACCATCCCATGGAACGACGTGTTGATCGCAGCGATCGCGCTCCGCGATGACGTGCGTCTTTATGCCATCGATGCCCACTTTGAAGCGGTGGCTGAAATCGCCGGGCTCAAGCTCTACGAACCCGGTGTGGGTGGAACCTTCCGGCCTGAAATGGCCGAGTGAAACACGGGGCAGGCGCATCGTTCCTTCCGTCGAAACCTTCCATCCGTCGAATTCAAATTTTCTCGTTAAGTTTCTGAATTCGCGGCAGTGGTAGGGTGATGCAACGCCGCCACTGCACCACCCTGCTCCTCTCCATCCTCTGCGCCTCCGCCTTCGCCCAGGCTCCGGCGGAGGAGTCCGCGTCGAAGTTTGCCCGTCAAAGCCCTGGCGGCGACGGGCGCGAGACTTTTGCAGCCGTCGATTTCGAAAAGGACATTCTCCCCATCCTCGAAGACCGCTGCATCGACTGCCACGGGCCGGACAAAGAAAAATCCGGTCTGCGCATGGATCGCCGCCCCGTGATGCTGCGCGGGGGCGATTCCGGCACGCCCACCGTCGTTCCCGGAGATCCCGAGGCCAGCTACCTCATCGACGTCGTGACCGGCAAAGATCCGGACATGCAAATGCCGCCGAAGGGTGATCCCCTCACTTCGGGACAAATCGAATCGCTGCGCCAATGGATCACCGAAGGCGCCGTGATTCCCGGTCAAATGGACGCCGTGGCCGAGCTTGAGGGCGCGGACCATTGGTCGTTCCAACCGGTGCATCGACCCAACGTCCCCGCAGGTGCCGCGAACCCGGTGGACGCCTTTTTGAACGCCGCACTCAAGAAACAAGGCATCGAGCCCAACGGTCCGGCAGACGCCGCCGCGCTCATTCGCCGCGCCTCCATCGTGCTCACCGGCCTGCCGCCCACGCCCGAGCGTTCGGCGCAGTTTGCATCCGCCTCCGCGCAAAACGCCGACTCCGCCTACGCGGAACTCATTGAGGAACTGCTGGCCTCACCGCACTTCGGCGAACGCTGGGCGCAGCACTGGCTGGACGTGATCCGCTGGGCGGAGACCAACGGCTCCGAGGCGAATCTTTACCGCAAAAACGCCTGGATCTACCGCGACTACGTGATCCGCGCCTTCAACGAAGACACGCCCTACGACCAGTTCATTCACGAGCAGATCGCCGGAGATCAGTTGGGCATGGGCGAGGCCACCGGTTTCCTCGTCGCCGGTCCGCATGTGCCCGCGGCCACCGTTGGTCGCGAGCCCACCGCCATCCGCCAGGCGCGCGCCGATCGCATGGATGAAATCATTCAGACCGTCGGTGCCTCCATGCTGGGCGTCACCATCGGCTGCGCGCGCTGCCACAATCACAAGTTCGATCCGCTCACCATTCAGGATTATTACGCGATGACCGCCGTGTTTCAGGGGGTCGAGTTTGGCGGCCGCCGACCCGAACTCGCCGAGGATCATCCGCGCCGCCAGCGTGCCAACGAGAT
>JAGRPD010000263.1 GCA_020439875.1 Verrucomicrobiales bacterium | reverse complement strand
AAGGCGGCCGTGACCGGCGACACCGTCGGTCATCCCTACAAGGACACCGCCGGCCCCGCCGTGAACCCCATGATCAAGGTCGTCAACATCCTGGCGATCCTCTTGATCCCCGTCATGTTCAAGTAAGTCTCGCCCACCCCCTCAATCCTCAAAACCAAAACGGCGCAGCCCTTTCGAGCTGCGCCGTTTTTTTTGGGAACCGTCGGAAAACCGATCCCTGGTTCGTCGCCGCGTTACGGCAGCGGGAAGTTGACGTTGAGAGCTGCCACCTGCTGTTTGATCGCCGCCAGCGCCTCGGCATCCTCGCGCTTTTGCAGCGCCTCATGGATCCAATCGGCAATCTGGCGCATCTCCGCCTCCTTCATGCCTCGCGTCGTCACCGCCGGAGTACCAATGCGAATGCCGCCACCCAGCGTGATCTTCTCCGTATCAAAAGGAATGCCATTCTTGTTCACCGTGATGCCCGCCTGATCCAGCGTCTCGGAAGCAATCTTGCCATTCAGCCCCGCCGGACGCAGATCCACCAGCATCAGGTGATTGTCCGTGCCACCTGAAACGATGCGATAACCGTTCTCTGCCAGTCGAGCAGCGAGCGCTTGAGCATTGGCGATCACCTGCTTGGAGTATTCTTTGAAGCCGGGACGCAGCGCCTCGCCAAAGCACACCGCCTTAGCCGCAATCACATGCATCAGCGGCCCACCCTGCACGCCAGGGAAGACCTGGGAGTTGATCTTTTTGATCAGATCTTCCCGATTCGTCAAAATGATGCCCCCCCGAGGACCCCGCAGACTCTTGTGCGTCGTCGAGGTCACAAAGTCCGCGTGCGGCATCGGGTTCGGATGCACGCCCGCCGCCACCAGACCGGCGATGTGCGCCATGTCCACAAACAGGTAAGCTCCCACACTGCGCGCGATCTGACCCATCCGCTCAAAATCGATGAGACGCGGATACGCCGATGCACCTGCCGTGATCATTTTCGGCCGCGTCTCCTCCGCCATCTTTTGCAGCGCGTCATAATCGATGCGCTCATCCCCCTCGCTCACCCCGTAGTGCACCACCTCGTAGAAGCGACCCGAAAAATTCGCCGAATGCCCGTGCGTCAGGTGTCCGCCATGCGCCAGATTCATCGTCATGATGCGATCACCCGGCTCCAGCACACTGAAATAAACCGCCGTATTCGCCTGCGAGCCCGAGTGCGGCTGCACGTTCGCATAGGCCGCGCCAAAGAGCTGACACACGCGCTCGATCGCCAGCGACTCCGCCTTATCCACCTCCTCGCAGCCACCATACCAACGGCGGCCCGGATAACCCTCCGCATACTTGTTGGTCAGGCACGATCCCTGCGCCGCCATCACCGCTCGGGAAGTGAAGTTTTCCGACGCGATCAATTCCAAATGCGTCTGCTGACGATCTTCTTCCGCCCGGATGATCTCAGCGATCGCGGGGTCGGCCTGCTCTAAAATGTCCATGGGATGGGCTTGTTGGTTCATCTTCCCTACCCTGCGCGCATGGCGGCCACCTGCAAAGGGAGTTTCCAACCAAGCATCCACGATTTTCACCGCCGTCGCCTCATCCGTACGCCCGCCCGCGAGACAGAGCACGTTGGAGTCATTGTGCTGCCGCGTCACCCGCGCCGTCGCCTCATCCGTGACCAGAGATGCCTGAATCCCGATGTGCCGATTGGCCGCGATGCTCATGCCGATCCCCGTCGTGCAGACCAAAATCCCCGCATCCGCCTCTCCCTCCAGAAAGTGACGCGTCACCTGCTCCGCAAAGTCCGGATAATCCACCGAATCCACCGAGTGCGTGCCAAAATCCTGCACCTCATGCCCCGCCGTCCGCAGATGGGCGACTACCGCATTTTTGAGTTCAAATCCACCGTGATCGGCAGCGATGGCGATGCGTTGAGGAGTACGAAACGTTGCGCTCATAAAAAAATCAAACAGGTCAAAAAGGAAAACTCAGGCTTGCTCTGGCGTCGCCTCATCAGGCCGCCACGTCTGGTCCACGTAGGCCAGCACGCTCGGCAGTGAGGCATCCAGCATCGCGTAGGTCAGATCATACGCCGCCCGCCCACCGCCGATCGGATCCGCCACATCCTGGCCACGCACCGCATCGTTCGGGGAAAACTCCGTCACCAAATAGGCCTTGTCCGCCATCTGCGGAAACTCCAGCTCAATGAGCCGCAAATGCTGCAACGACATCGCAAACACATGCGTCGCCTGCCGCATCAGATCGAAGGTCAACGGCTGGCTGCGAAAGCCCGAACTATCCAAGCCCGCCTCCTTCAGAATCGCCGCCGTATGCTTGCTCGCCGGTTGGCCAGGCATCGCCCCCACCCCCGCGCTGGCCACCTCAACATCTCGTCGGCCCGCCACCAGCCCACGAAAGAGGTGCTCCGCCATCGGGCTGCGGCAGGTGTTTCCAGTGCAGACAAACAGGATCTTTTTCAAAGCGACTCGGGAAAAATAAACGGACATGCAGCGGACCATACCGCCAGGGGACGGCAGCATCCGCCGTCCAGCGCATTTGTCAAAACCAGAAGTCAATCCCCCGTGCCAGCCTGAAATTGCCGCCACAACCGCTCAATCGCCTCCTCCGGATCCTCCAGCATCATCCCCTCCCGGATCTTGCTCGCGTAAATCCCAAACGCAAACGGACTCACCACCGGCACCTCCACAAAACACCACTCCAAATCCGCCGCCTGCCGCAGAAACTCCTGCGCCCCCGGTAGATCCAAAAACGCATGCGTCGCCTCCCGCCGCGCCTGCTCCAGCAGCGGATGATCCGGCTCATGCTCACTGAGCACCCGAAACAGGATTTCCGTGCTCCAACGCAACTGCCGAATCTGACGCTCCCGGCCCGGTTGATTGCGCGGCACCATCAGACCCGTCTGCGCCACCCCACGGAAGTTCCACTTCACCAGCTCCGAGTTTTTCAACGCCGCCATCAAATCCTCCGCCGCACCCTCCGCCGAAAAAAGCTCCCGCCACTCCTCCAACCCCAAATCCTGAAACTCCCGCAGCGTCAGCAGAAAACCGTAGTCATCGATCGTCACCAACGCATTCCCACCCACCGCCTCCTTCACCCGATGCGCCAGGATGCGAGACAGCGCATCGTTCGCCGCCCGCCCAATCAGCGAGTGGAAAAAAAACTGCACCCTCCCCGGTCCGTCCACCGCCCTCTCCTCACCCACCGGCGGCGGCTCCACATAGCGCTCGATGAGAAACCGCTCCGCCGTCGGCAGCTGCGAAACCTGCATCTGGTGCAAGCAATGCGTCACGATTGCCGCCGCATTGGTCGAAGAAATCTCAAAACGCTCCACCAGCCCATCCACCGTTTTTTCCATCTCCGCCTCAGGCAAAACCGGCCGCCGATATCGGCCCGCCACCCTTTGCACACACGGCTCCATCTGCCCCGCCAAATCCGACCTCAACCGCCGCACCTCCGCCGCCAGTCCCGATGCCAGTGGCATCTTGTTCGCATTCCACGCTGGCACCGTCGGCAGCCCCCCCTGATGTAAACAGATC
>JAGRPD010000262.1 GCA_020439875.1 Verrucomicrobiales bacterium | reverse complement strand
CTCACGTCGGGGATCAGCCAAACACCACCGTCTTGTTTCGATAAACGAGGACCCGATGGCCCAGGTGCCAGCGCAGGGCTTTGGCCAGTACCGTTTTTTCTAAATCCCGGCCAAGGCGGACCAGGTCGGACACATTGTCGGCGTGGGAAACGCGCGTGACGTCCTGATGAATGATCGGCCCCTCGTCGAGATCCTCGGTGACGTAGTGACTGGTGGCACCGATGAGCTTCACACCTCGCTCGTAGGCCTGGTGGTAAGGTTTGGCACCGACAAAGGCGGGCAGGAAGCTGTGATGGATGTTGAGGATCTGATGGGGAAAAGCTGCAATCAATCGCGGGCTGATGATCTGCATGTAACGCGCAAGCACCAGGGTATCGATGCGTTCCGCGCGCAGCAGCTCCAGCTGCGCCTCTTCCACTTGAGCCTTGTTGTCGGCTCGCATGGGAAAGTGATGAAAAGCCAAACCAAATCTCTCCGCCACTGGACGCAGGATTTCATGATTGGAGATAATCAGCGGGATGTCAGCGGGCAATTCTCCGGCCTCATGACGGGCCAAAAGATCGTAGAGACAGTGGTTTTCTTTGGTCACAAAAAGAGCGACTCGCGGCCTCTGCGTGGAGAAATGCAGTTGCCACTGCATTTGATGCCGACGCGCCATCGGACGCAGCCGATCTTCGATCTCTTCTTGCTCCAGATTGAAGCCACTGAGGTCCCACTCCAATCGCATGAAAAAGGCGTCTTCAGCCGGATCGATGTGCTGCTGGAGATCGATGATGTTGCCGTGATGAGACAGGATGAAGCCAGTGACGTCATGAACCAATCCGGCGCGATCCGGGCAATGAATGAGCAGCGTGGCGGTGGCGGAGACAGGTTGGGACATGATGAGCGGGCGTACCATCGCTTCGATCCCAGAGGGGCGCAAGGACGGCCCGCGCTTGCATGACCGCGCCACCGTGGCAAGGTGCAGGCCGTGCCCGTCATGACGCGACTTTTATTCTTGCTCTGCCTGCTGGCGACGATGCGTCTCGCACCGGCTCAACTTTCGTTGAACCCCGCTGGCGATCTCACCTTCAGTCAAACAGAGCCGCAGACCAACTGCCAGGCCTATCTCTACGTCGAGCCCTACGAGGCACGGTTTGAGTTTCTGCTACGCCTGCCGGACGCTCTCAACTGGCTGGCCGATCCGAAATTTCAGGGCAGCATGCTGCCGCCCACCGCTGCCGACGAGATCCGTGAAAAAGCGGCCGCGCTGGCCAGCACCTGGTTGGTCGCTGCTGCAGACAGCAAAAACGCCAACCCAGAGCTGGTGGTCTCACAGATTCTCAAAGGTCGCCCGGGAGCAACGCTGCCTCTGGCCCCAGGAGAACCCCTCGCGGTGAAGGATCTCTGGCTTGCCTTCATGTGGAAATTCCCCGTCCCCGCCGAGCCGCGCACGGTGGCCCTGCGCTGGTCGGGCTTCATCGAAGACGTTCAAAACGTGCCCGTGAAGCTGCTGCCCGAAAAGCGCGACGATCCCACCGCCTATCTAACTCCTGATCGACCCATCTGCTCCTGGCTCAACGAAGGCCGTCTAGCACCTCCCCCCCCCCTGGCTCCGGTGCCCGCTTTGGAGCTGCCCCCGAAGCTGCGCGTTCCGTTTGGTGCCATCATCTGGTTCACGGCCTGCTTCGTGTTTTTTGTCTTCATCAAGACCCGGCGCTATCGCTTTCCAGGAGGTGGCATGCCCTATTTTGCAGTTTGGCTGTTGGGCACCGTTTTGATGATGCGGCTCCTGGTCTTGCCCGTGACCGATCCTTTTGCCAAGCCAGCCAAACCGATCTCCGAACCTGAAGAGGCTCAAAAGGTGGTCTCCCCCCTGCTGCGCAACATTTATCGCGCTTTCGATCAACGCGACGAAGAAGCCGTCTATGATGTGCTGGCGCGCGGGGTCGATGGACCCCTGCTCAAAAAAACCTACCTCGATGTTCTCGACGCCCTTTCTCTGGACGAAAAAGAAGGCGCGCGAGTTCGGGTGAATGAGTTTGCCGCTGAAGTGGAAAAACTCACGCCGGACAGCGAAGGCGGCTTTACCGCACTGACCTCCTGGTCGGTGCTGGGCAGTGTGGATCACTGGGGCCACAAGCACACTCGTACCAACGTGATCGAAGCCGAAGTCACCGTACAACCTCGCGGGGACGTTTGGAAAATCACGGGCATAGAGGTGCTCAACAACACCCGCCTCTGATCGATCTCAGCCTCCCATCCGCGCCTCCACCAGAGCCAGCACCTGAGGAAAAGGCACCCGCTCCAGCAAACCAAAAGCATCGTGCCGAGTCAGCCGCGCGCGGGTCGCAGCAGGGCTGCTCAAGCCACACAAAAACCGCGCCATCTGCCGTGCTTGACGCAGCGCCGGAAGTCGCTGCCGAGAGAGTTCTGCGATGACTGCCACGTCTTCATCGGTGATTTCTGGGATGGGAGCCGCAGGCAGCTCCCAAACCTTCATTTCCCCCGACCAGCAATGACTGCAACGACCACAGGCTGACGTTTCCTCCCCAAAATGCGCAGCCAATGCCCGCACCACACAACCGGGTCCACGCGCCACCTTCAGCACCGTCTGCAGACGCTCCACATCCTGCTTCTCTCTCGCAGCGAATCGTTGCGCCAACTCAGCCGCCACCTTGGAGGGACGCCGTTCCGAAGCCGCCTCCAACAAGCGGTACCTTTGCCGAGCCCGGAACGGTTTGAGCACCGCCTCCCCAGCCTCCTCCAGCCAGTGCAACGCCTTCCGGATTCGATCCTGTGGCTCGCCCATCCGCGCGGCCACCTCATCGAGATCAAACGTGATCCAGCTCCGCGCCCGCTCTCCAGCCTCCAACAGCCTTTTCAAAAAACGCTGCCGTCCCTCATCATACCCCGCCATCCATCGCGCCTCCGTCTGCAGCAATCGAAGCTGATATCCGGCGTAGAATGAGCCGAGCGGCTGCAGCACTCCCTCCAACTCCAACTGCGTCACCACCGTCTCAATGACCTGAGATCGAATGTCCGTGGCTTGCGAAAGATCCCACATGGAGACATCGAACTCCCGCCCCTGACGCAGCAGGTGATCGACCAACTGACGCAGACCACCCTCGGTCGGAGTGTCTCCATAAATGAAATTTTCTAACACAATCACATCGTCCTCACAGGCTAACCACTCGCACAACGCCGCCCCACCATCCCTGCCAGCCCGCCCGGTCTCCTGCTGATAATTCTCCAGGGTCTTGGGTTGGTTGTAGTGAAACACCGCACGGATATCGGATTTATCGATGCCCATGCCAAAAGCGATGGTCGCAACCATCACTCGAATCTCCCCCTGCATGAAGGCCTCTTGCGCCTCGGATCGATGCTCTGCCGACAAGCCAGCATGATAGGCGCGGGCACTCAGCCCGGCCTTTTGCAAAGCCGTAGCCACGCTCTCCGCAGTATGCTGAAGCGTGACATACACCACCGCCGCCCCCTCCGTCTCCCGCAGCCGATCAACGAGAAAACCGAGCCTCTGGCGATCTGCCACCGGCGTGATTCGATATTCAAGATTCGAACGCACAAAAGACGTCCGTGTTAGATCCGCCTCAGCAATCGCAAACTCTCGACACACATCCTCCGCCACCCGAGGAGTCGCCGTCGCGGTAAGGGCCAACACGCGTCTCAGGCCCAGATCCTGAGCCACACGCGCCAGGCGCAGGTATTCAGGTCTGAAGTTGTGCCCCCACTCCGAAATGCAGTGCGCCTCATCCACAGCCATCATCGTCAGTTGAGCGTCCCTCAGCCGCTCCATGAAACTCTCCTTCAGCAGCCGTTCGGGTGCGAGATAGAGCAGCTTCAGGCGACCATCCGTCAGGTCTTGCAGCACTCGGTTCATCTCTTCAGCCGTCAACGTTGAGTCGATCCGAGCCGCAGCGATGCCGCGCTCTTGCAACCGCTCCACCTGATCCTTCATCAGAGCAATAAGCGGACTCACCACCAGCGTGGTTCCCTCCATCATCAAGGCGGGCAATTGATAACAAAGAGACTTCCCCGCCCCCGTGGGAAACAGAGCCATGGCCGATCTCCCCTCCAGCAAGGCCCGTATCACTGTCTCCTGACCTGGCCGGAAGACGTCGTAGCCAAAGTGCTTTTGCAGCGTCGCGCGCAAGGTCTTGGAATCCGTCTTCATGCGCGCCCGCTACCACGCCTGAGACTCCGATACAAGCATCACTCGCCGCCTCAGGCCATCAGGGACTTCACCACCCGACCTTCCACGTCGGTGAGGCGAAAATCCCGCCCCGCATGGCGGAAGGTCAGCCGCTCATGGTCCAATCCCAGCAGATAAAGCAGCGTCGCATGCAGGTCGTGAATATGAACCTTGTCCTCCACCGCGTAGTATCCGTAGTCGTCCGTGGCTCCATGCGCCCGTCCGCCACGCACCCCACCACCTGCCATCCACATCGTAAAACCATGGGGATTGTGATCTCGCCCATCCACCCCTTGCGCCGTGGGCGTACGACCAAACTCGCCTCCCCACAGTACCAGCGTATCCTCCAACAGACCTCGCGCTTTCAAATCCGTCAAAAGCCCAGCGATCGGACGATCCACCTCCGCTGCATTCTTGGTGTGACCTTTGATCAAATCCGAATGCTGGTCCCACTGCACAAAGCTGTCACTGTGCGTCACCTGAATGAACCGCACACCGCGCTCCGCAAACCGCCGCGCCATCAGACATTGCAATCCAAAGTCCGCCGTCACCGGATCGTCCAATCCGTACAGCTTGCGTGTCGCCTCACTTTCACCTCGAATGTTTTGCAGCTCAGGCACTGATGACTGCATGCGAAAAGCCAACTCAAACGAGCTAAGCCGCGCCTCCAACTCCGGCGCGGAATGTCCCACCGCCTCCTGATGTCCATGCAAACGCCGCATCAAATCCAACTGCAAACGCTGTAGTGAAGCCGGACGACTGGGAGTGATATTTTTCACTCTCGCCTGAGAGGAAGGCACCGAGGCTGTCCCCAGCGGCGTGCCCTGAGTCCAGGCCGGCAGAAACGCCGATCCCCAATTCGTCACCCCACCATGGGCCAGCGTCGGACAAATGGTGACAAAACCCGGCAAATCATCGTTTTCTGAACCCAATCCATACGCCACCCACGCCCCCATGCTGGGCCTCACGAAGGTGTCACTGCCGGTGTGCAGCTTCAGCAGTGCGCCGCCGTGAGCGGGATTGGTTCCGTGCATGGAGCGGATGATGCAGAGATCATCCACATGGCGTGCCACATGGGGAAACAGCTCACTCACCGGCAGCCCACTCTGACCATGGGGCCGAAAAGTCCATGGCGACTTCAACAGCGCACCTGTCTCCGCAAACTTCACTCGCGGCAGTTCAAAAGGCGGCGGTTTGCCGTGATCTCGCGTCAACTGCGGCTTGGGGTCAAAGGTATCCACCTGAGACGGCCCCCCTTTCATGAACAGAAAAATCACACGCTTCGCCCGCGCTGGTAACATCGGCGCACGAGCTTGCATCGGGTTCGCCAAAGTCGCGCCTGCTGCCGATCCGCTCAGCAGCGCCTGCGCCGCCAGCCAACCGAAACCCGCCGCACTCGATTGCAAAACCTCACGACGTGAAGGGATGGATCGGGGAAACTTCATCACCGCAGATAAAGGAATTCGTTGGCCATCATCACCGTCTGCGCCAAGGCCCGCCAAGCCTCTCGGCTACGTCGCGCAGGATCGGGCTGTGTCGAGGCCAGCACCGACTCGTACTCTCGCAGAAAGTCGCGGCAATCCGCCTGCTCCGCCGCTGTCGGTGCACGGGCCATCGCTCGCTCAAACAATGCTACCACCCGCAACTCATCCCCTGCTCCCGCATCAAACTCCTGCGACAATTCCGCCGCCATCGCCTCCGCCGCTCGCAAAGCAGTGGGGCTATTGAGGAGCAGCAAGGCCTGAGGAGCAATGACTGACGCACTGCGAGCCCCCGTGGGCATGCTCGGATCGGGATGATCAAACTGCGCCAGAAACTCGTACAGATGGTTGCGAATCACCGGCAGGTACAAAGAGCGGCGCACCGTCTCATAGCCTGTACCATCTTTCGACGTGTGATTGAAGACAAACTGCCGATTCCTCCTCGGCACCGTTTTTCCACCCAAGGTCAAGTCCAACACACCCGCAGCATGCAAAAGCGCATCACGAATCTCCTCCGCCTCCAATCGGCGTGGTGAGAATCCCGAAAGCAGCCGGTTTTCGGGATCAATTTCAGGAGCCGCAGCCAGCGCCTGCTGCCGCCACGCTCGACTGCTGAGGATGAGGCGATGCAGCGCCTTGATGCTCCATTGATTTTTGACCAACCATCGCGCCATCCAGTCCAGCAGCTCGGGATGACTCGGCTCCGCACCGAGAAAGCCAAAGTTATCCCGCGTCGTCACCAGCCCCTGGCCGAAATGCCAACCCCACACCCGATTCACCAAGACCCGCGCCGTCAGCGGATGATCCGGCTGAGTCATCCACCGCGCCAACTCCAAACGGCCGCTGTTTTCTGGCGAAAACACAGGTCCCTCCTCCCTGCGCATCGAAGCCTGCATCACCCGAGGCACGTCCCGCTTCACCACCTCTCCCAGCATGCGGTGATTGCCCCGGATGTGGACCGGCAAGCTCGCATGGACCAGCTCCCCATCGCTCACACCCAAAGTCGTCGGCAGATCCGGCAGATCACTTTCCACCTGTTCAGCCGCTGCCGTCAGCTCCTCCAGACGCGCTCTCGTCGCAGCAGGATACATCGCAGATCGGATCCCAGGCAGGGCAAAGGGACCTCGCTTCTCCATCAATGCTGCCCTTGCAGCCACCACCTCCTCCGCCGAATCCTTCGGGTCCTCCAACGCCCGTTGAAACAACGGCGCGTAATGGGCAACCAATTTCTTCTCAGCCTGATTGACATCGCTGGCCTCCTGCTGCTCCCGCCACAGATCGAAAAAGACATCGTCAGGATGGGTCTCAATGTACACCCGCATCAAGGCCACCCACTCCGCATGCAAATCCCGCCACGCCGGACGCGACTCCAGAACACGCCGCGCCTCCGTCACCGTTCCCCCTTTTTTCAACCGCAATGCCGCACACAGGTAATCCACCGCACGCGGACGTGCCGCTGCCAACAAGATCTCATCTGCCTCCCGCTCCGCCTTTTTCGCCGCAGCCTGAGCCTGCTTCAAATCACGCTCACTGGAGATGGCATCGGCAAAGTCATCGAAGGATCCCAGCGGCAACTCTTTCCACAGCGAAATCACCCCTTTTTTTGCCGGAACAAAGGCATCCGTGCTCTTGAAAATCGCCGCCAGCGAGTAGTAATCCGCCTGCGTGATGGGATCGAACTTGTGATCGTGACAGCGCACGCATCCCAGCGTCATGCCGAGGAAAGCTTTGCCCATCGTATCGATCTGTTCGTCCACCACATCCATCACCAACTTCTCTTTGTCGGGCTCCGCCAACACCTTGGCACCCAAGTTCAAAAACGCCGTCGCCACCATCCGTTCATGCCGCTTCTTGAGATCTTTTGACGGCATCAGATCTCCCGCCAGTTGCTCCGTCAAAAACTCATCGAACGGCTTATCCGCATTGACGCTGTCCACCACGTAGTCGCGATAGCGCCACGCGGTGCCAAAGGCCAAATTTTCATCCAGTCCATTGGAATCGGCGTATCGGGCCACATCCAACCAATGCCGCCCCCAGCGCACCCCGTATTGAGGGGACGCCAGCAGCCGCTCCACCACCCGCATCCACGCACCGGGTCGATGGTCCGCCAAAAAATCTGCCATTTCCTTCGGCGTCGGAGGCAGACCCGTAAGGTCAAAAGTCACCCGTCTCAGCAAAGTGCGACGATCCGCCTCAGGAGCCAAATCCAAACCCACCGCAAGCAACCCCTGACGCAAAAAGGCATCGACGGGATTCTCCGCCAGCGCCTGAGGCACGGCCACCTCGCGTGGCGACTGAAAGGCCCAATGCTCCAAGCCCCGTTCCAAAGAAGGCGTCTTCAATTTGACCACCCCACCTTTTGCCTCTCCTTCTCGCGGATCCGGCAGACCCGCCTTCACCCACTGCTTCAGCAGGGAAACCTCATGCTCACCGAGCGCGCCATCGGGTGGCATCCGCATGTCGGGATTTTCATAGACAACCGCCTCCACCAACAAGCTCTTTTCAGGCTCCCCCACCACCACTGCCGGACCATTATCGCCGCCTCGCAGCAACGCCTCACGAGTATCCAGCAGCAATCCCCCTTTGGCCTTTCCCGCCTCCGTCGAATGGCAGTCGTAGCAGTGCTCCACCAGCAACGGACGAATCTCTTTTTCGAAAAAGGCCATCCCGTCCGCCGCCCGCGCTCCACCTGCCACGGTCAGCCAAACGGCACCGAGAAAACTCCAGCGAAGCATCAACCAACGTTCCATCCTCATTCCTTACGACTCCACCCGCCCAATCTTGCGATCTCCTCATTCATCCACGCACCAGATCGAAAACGTGGAATTGGAGATTGCAACTTCCGTCGTGGAACTAACCGAGACTCATTCTTACATTTCCCTTTCCACGTCCGCTTACTTCCTCTTAAGCTCACCCCATGGCCGAGGACGATTCCGAC
>JAGRPD010000261.1 GCA_020439875.1 Verrucomicrobiales bacterium | reverse complement strand
ACTCGCCGCCCCACACCACCAGGGTACTGTCCAGAAGACCTCGTCGTTTTAAATCCGCCAGCAGCGCACCGATCGGCTGATCGGTATCCTGACATTGCAGCCGAATGTCGGAGGGCAGGTTGTTGTGCTGATCCCAACCGCGATGCAAAATTTGCACCACTCGCACTCCACGTTCCACCAGCCGCCGTGCCATCAGCGCGCTGGAGGCGAAGGTGCCCGGCTGTTCCACATCAGGGCCATACATTTCCAGCGTGGCCTTGGATTCGGAGCGCAGATCCACCAGCTCAGGCACGCTGGTCTGCATGCGAAACGCCATTTCGTACTGCGCCATGCGCGTTTGGATTTCCGGATCGCCATAGCGCTGAAAACTGTGCGCATTCATCTGCGCCAGCGTATCCAGCATGGCGCGACGGTGAGAGGGAGAGACGCCCTCAGGATTCTGAATGTAGAGCACGGGATCTCCCACTGCCCGCAGCGCCACGCCACTGTGCTGAGTGGGCAAAAAGCCACTGCTCCACATGCGAGTAAAAAGCGCCTGAGCCGCTGCCTTTGACTTCCAATTCGGTGTTAGAACGACAAAGGCCGGGAAGTCGTTGCTTTCACTACCCAGACCGTAACTGAGCCAGGAACCCAAGCTGGCAAAACCCGGCACCTCCCGTCCCGTCATCACGTAGGTGCAAGCGGGGTCGTGATTGATCGCGTTGGTATGCACCGTCTTCACCAAGGCAATGTCATCGACGTGCTTAGCGGTGTGTGGCAGCAACTCGCTGACCCAGCGACCGCACTGGCCGTGTTGGGCAAATTGGAACAAACTCGGTGCCACGGGAAAACGCTTCTGCTTGCTGGTCATGCCCGTGAGACGCTGCCCACCCTGCACGCTGGGAGGCAGGTCCTTGTCAAACCACTCTTTCAAACCCGGTTTGTAGTCCCAGGTATCGAGCTGCGCCGGCCCGCCGTTCATGTGCAAATAGATTACCGCTTTGGCCTTCGCCGCAAAGTGCGGCAGTCCCGTCAACGGACCATTCACCAAAGCCGAAGAAGAAGACGCCAAGGCTTCACGCCCCATTAGGGAAGCCAAGGCCATGCCACCCAGGCGAAGCCCGCTATGGCCGAAAAATTGGCGACGTGTGAGATCGAGTTGAAAATCGCGAAGGGGTGCATCTGCTGTCATGACCATCAATTTCGATTCAGGGTTTCGTCCAGATTGAGCACCAGGTTGGCGAGCATGGTCCACGCGGCGGTCTCGGTGGCGTCCGCAAGATTTTGAGGAGACGACTCACCGATGGCGATGGCCTGTTTCGCAGCTTCGGGTTGGTTCTGATAGAGCTGCCGCTGCTTTGAGAGCGCCGCGGTGAGCATCGCGGCTTCCTCCTTATCTGGAGAACGCGCAAGCACAATGTGGAAGAGGTTGCGAATCCGCTGCGCGTCCTCTTTTCCTCCCGCAATCACGCGCTCGGCCAGCGCCCTTGCAGTTTCGAAGTGCTGCACATCGTTCATCAATTGCAACGCCTGCATCGGCGTGTTGCTGCGCTCGCGGCGGGAGCAAAATTGCTCACGATTGGGGGCGTCAAAGTTTTCCATGAAAGGCGGCGGAGCGGTGCGTTTGAGGAAGGTGTAGATGCTGCGGCGATAGAGAGCATCTCCGTGATCTTGCAGGTAGTAGCGCGTGTTGCTGTTTTGATAACCCACCGGTTCCCAAATGTTCGGCGGTTGATAGGGTCGTGTGCCGCGCCCACCCATTTCCGAATTCAAAAGACCACTCACGAACAAGGCGTTGTCGCGAATTTGCTCGGCGGCCAATCGGAAGCGCGGCCCCCGAGCTAACAATCGATTTTCGGGGTCGTGCTGCTGGAGTGCAGCAGTCACCTCGGAGCGTTGACGAAAGGCGCGACTCATGACCAGCTGCTTCACCAGGGCCTTCACATCCCATCCGCTTTCCCTGAAGGTCACGGCTAGCCAATCCAGAAGCTCGGGATGACTCGGTGGATCGCCTTGGGACCCGAAGTCGTGACTCGTCTTGACCAATCCGATGCCAAAAAACTGCTGCCACAGCCGGTTCACCGTCACGCGAGAGGTGAGCGGATGCTCGGGTGAGACCAGCCAGCGCGCCAGATCTAACCGCGAGGCACGGGTTTCATTCGAGCCCGCTGTCTTTTTCAATGGCGGCAGGAAGGCCGGAGTCGCGGGCTGGACGGCGGTGGAGGGTTTGGTGTAATCACCCCGTTCCATCACAAAAGCCTGACGGGGCTCATCCAGATCGTTGAACACGAGCGTGGCGGTGATGGCATCATTGGCGGCCTCACGCCGAGCCACGGCATTCTGCCAGTGCGCCCGCGCCTGCATCAACGGCGCATCATCCAGGCGGGCGACCTGAGCGAGATAGAACCGCAGCAATTGCTCCCGCTGAGGTTCGGTCGCCTTTTGGGGATTCATGGCCGCCACCTTTTGCAGATCTCCCGGCACACCGATGGTTGCGTTTTTTCCAACGGTCTTCCACCAGGCTTGAAAGGACACCAGCGGGTCATTGGCTGGAGCGAGGTGACCCGTCACAGTGAAGGCATCCCACCACACCATGCCGCCCGCTTGTTGAACGTTGATGTAACTGGGCCGCGCTCCAGATTTTAGACCGGATTGAGCGAGGTCAAAGCTTAGTTTCGTCCATTGGCCGGGCGCGGGCACATCGCCCAGTCGAACGGCCTTTTCGTTGCCCGCGAAGCGATCGATCAGCACCTTTTCATCTCCCCAAAAAACTCGCGGATTTCCCGCAGCACCGAAGGTGATAGAAATAACATCGGGAACGTAAGCGGGATCAACCCGAACCCAGACTTCAAATCGAGCCTGATCGGGAATGACCACGGGCACCGTCTTCGGCTCGATGCGGGCTTCAGACATGAAGGACGACTCCTGGCGAAGGGCACGTTCTCCACTCTTGGTGCCAAACGGAGGATTTGCATCCCAGGTGGCGGGATTTCGCGTGACCGTGCGGATGTTCGATCCAAAAATAAAATCGTCATCCAGCAACTCTTGAGTCACAACCGCTGCGGTTGGCACCGGAGTTCGACGAGCTGGATCTTGATAGACGACTTTTGCCGCGACATCCTGCAAGCGCTTCGAAGCAGCCGACTCTGCTTTCTTGGCGACATCCAGCTCCCGTTGTTGGGCTGTCGAGGGCAGTTTCAGAACCGGTTGGGTCAGAGCGATGTTGCCATCCATCGCGGGATCTGCCGCGCTATAGAAGAAGGCGTAGAGGGAATAGAATTCCGCCGTCGTGAGAGGATCGTACTTGTGATCATGACAGACGGCGCAGCCACCGGTCAGCCCCATCCAGGCCTCGGTGAGAGTGGCGGCGCGATCGACAGCGTAGCGAAACAGGAATTCTTCATTGATGGAACCTCCCTCGCTGGTGGTGACGTTGCATCGGCTAAAGCCTGTGGCTGTGATTTGCTGCGGCGTAGCGTTGGGCAATTGATCCCCTGCGACCTGCCAGACCGTAAAGTCATCGAAAGGCAGGTTGTCGTTGAAGGCACGAATCACCCAGTCTCGGTAGGCCCACATGTCGCGTTCATTGTCCAAGTGCAAGCCGTGGGTGTCGGCGTAGCGCGCCACATCGAGCCAATGCCGCGCCATCTCCTCGCCGTAGCGTGGCGATTTCAAATAGTGATCCACCAGGGCTTCGTAGGCCGTGGGCGAGGTATCTTTTTCGAAGGCCTGCACTTCTGCTGGCGTCGGCGGCAATCCCGTCAAAGCAAAGGCCAGCCGCCGAATCAGCGTGGGCTTGTCAGCCTCGGGAGCCATGGCGAGGCCCTCGGCCTGAAGACGACGCTGGATGAAACCATCGATGGGATGAGAAGGATCGGGGAGCGCTGGTTTCACCGGCTTTTCAAAGGCCCAATGTTTTTGATAGGGCGCGCCTTGCCGAATCCATTTCTCAATCGTGGCCTTTTGCTGAGAGGTGAGTTTTTTGTGCGAATCCGGCGGTGGCATCAGATCGTCCGCATCCGTCGCCGTGATGCGCTGCCAGACGCTGCTCTGGGCGGGATCTCCCGGCACGATGGGAGCTACGCCGTCGATCTCGGTGAAGGCTCCTTCGGGAATGTCGAGCCGGAGATCAGCCTCTCGCTTCTTGGCATCAAAGCCGTGACAAGCAAAGCAGTTCTCCGAGAGGATGGGCCGGATGTCGCGATTGAACGACAGATCCGCCGCCGACAAGGCGGGTGCCAGGAGCAAAAAAACGAGGAGAGAAAGGCGAATCAAAACCACCTGAAAAATACGTTCAAAAAGGGGCCGATCCTTCGTCGGCTATCCGCCTCCAGGTGAGAGGTGATCAACCCACCTCATCGCCATGCAGGCCGAGGCGGCGCAGTTTTTGGCGCAGGGTGGTGCGATTGAGTTTCATGGATTGAGCTAGGCGGCCCAGTTTGCCTTCATTGCGCAGCAGCAGCCGACGCAGCAACGAGCGCTCCACGGTGTCGAGCAGCGCCTCGTAGGAGTCGGTTTCTTGAGCGTCCACCCAGCGTTCGAGCACGGCCTCTAGCTCCGTCGTCATGGCTGGCAGCCAGGGATCTGGGGCGCAGGCCGCGATGGCTGGCGGCAAATGACCAGCAAAGATGGGGCCGCCACCCGCCACATCCGCAGCGTAGTCCAAGGCCTGGCGCAGCTCTCGCACGTTGCCCGGCCACGGATACGCCTGCAGCGCCAGCAGCGCGCTCGGCGTGAGGCTTTCCCCACTGACGCCGTGCATCTCCAAAAAGTAACGACACAAGATCGGCAGATCCGCGCTACGCTCTGCCAAAGGCGGCAGCGTGATGATGCTGGCACTCAAAGCGTAGTAGAGCGCTGAAGCCAAACTGCCATCGGCCGTGGCCGCCTCATGACCTGCCGTCGCGATGACGCGCGCCCGCTCCCCGCTCCCTGCCGCCGTGAGACGCTGCGCCAGCACGGCCTGAGCGGCAGTCGGCAGCCGATCCACCGCCTCCATCACCAGCGTGCCCGGGAGGGCGAGTTCCTCGTCGAGCTTTCGTGACCAACCGTCTGCATCGTCGCCTCGAGCCGCTTCCATCACCCGCAGTTCCCCCTCCCCGCTCTCGGAATGAGCGTGGATCAGACTGGCGACGAGGGTTTTCCCAGAACCCGACGGCCCACAGACCAACGTCGGCACCCGGCTGGCACAGGCCCGGGCGATGCCGATAAAAACGGGCTGCAAACTCGGTGCGGCACCGATCAGGCTCGCCTCTCGCCCCACCCTCGGGGCCACCCTCGGGGCCACCGGCACTGCTGTCCCACTCCGCCCTGCCGAGCCAGCCAGCAGGTCCTTCAAGGCGGCTTCTAGCCGATCCAAATCCAGCGGCTTCGGCAGATACAGCGTGGCCCCTTTCCGCTGGGCCGCGATGGCATTGTCCAGCGTCGCGTGCGCCGTGATCACCAACACCGGTGGGGGGTCGGGTTGATTTTTCAGAGACTTCAGCACCTCGAGACCACTCATGTCAGGCAGTCCAATGTCCAGCACCACAGCATCGAATCGCTGTTGAGCCAGCTGCTCCAGCGCCGCCGCACCCGTCGCCACCAGCTGCGGCAGATGTCCCGCCCGCCGCACCACACGACACAGCGCCGTGCCCAGCGCATGCTCGTCTTCCACGATCAGTAGGGTTCGCGCCTCCATGCAGCCTCACTCCTCGCCAGCATCGGACTCGGAGGCAAGCACGGAAAATTTCAGCGCCACCCACGCACCTTGGCACTGGCGATTTCCCCAGTGCAGCTCGCCCGCGTGGTTTTGCATGACTTCCAGAGCCATCGGCAGGCCCAGTCCCAGCCCGCCCTCGCGCTCGGTGAAAAAGGCTTCACCCGCATGTTCCAACGCCTCCTGGGAAAATCCCGATCCCTCATCTTCCACTGAAACATGCAGCCATCCGGCCTCGACCCGACGCGTCACCCGCACCTGAGATCCTTGGGGGGAAGCTTGCAGGGCATTGAGCACCAGGTTGGCCAGTGCTCGGCCGACCTGAGTCGCATCGGCGAGGATTCGGCAGACCACCGCCGAGCCAGCGTCCACGAGGTCCACTCCGAGATGCCGCGCCTGAGGCCGGAGCAGAGCCAGGGTGCGCTCGACGATCTCCCCCACCTCCACCTCCGATCGCAGCGGCGGCGCGGGTCGCGCGTGCTGCAGCCATTGCTCCACCAGGGCCTCGATCCGCTCGCTCTCGCTCACGATCATCTGTCGCGACTCCGCCGCCTCATCCGCCTCCGCCCCGTCCAGCAGCTGCGCGTGCAGTCGGATGGCAGCCAGCGGGTTTTTCACCTCATGGGCCAGCCCCGCCGCCATCGTCCCTAGCAGCGCCAGCCGCTCCGCTTCGCGGCGTTTTTTCCGTTCACTTTCCAGCGCCGCATGGGTCTCGGCCAGGCTGCGCGCCACCACTCCCAGCTCATCTTTGCGCTCCAGCGGGAGCCTCGGCAGAGGCCCCTCCTCGCCAACGTGAGGGATCGCCTCCGCCAGCTCAGCCAGCGGGCGCGTCACCCAGCGCGCCAGCAGCCAGCCAATGCCTGCCGCCAGCAGCCACAACGCCGCGAGAGCGATCCAAGGATCGGGACGCCGCAGCAGCTCCATCGGCTCCTCCCGCTCCCGCGCCTGCACCAGCCAAACCCCTTCCGCCACCCGCTCACCAATCAGCCAGGCATCCCCCCAACGACGCGCCACCCCATCCTGCGGCAGATCCTCCGGTGGTTGACCCGCTTCCACCCCGACCCACCCACTCGGGGTACGAAACCACACCCGCGCGCCCAGCACCTCCCCCAGCTGCGCAGCCATTCGTTCGCTCGGAGGCAGGGCCGTGCGTCGCAAAAACTCCGCGTTGGCCCGCGCCATCGATTCAAAACGCAGCCGATCCTGCCGCAACGACAACCCCGAAAAAATCGCCAACAAAGCCAGCGAACCCACCAAAGAAAACGTGGCCACACTCAGAGACATCCGAGTGGCGAGGCTCCCTGGGCGACGAGCAGACATAAGAAAACAAAACGCATCTCCGCCCGCCGTCCCTTGCAGAATCCTCCACCGCTCCTCGTCTTCAACTCCTCATCGACGTCTCAGGCCCACGGGTCTCCGCGAGAGGGCAAACACCGCGCGCACACCCATTTGGAGCGATCGATTTGACATCTTTTACCCCCAATTTTTACCCATAACCTCAAGAGCCCGCGCCTGCCTGGGCAGTTTTTGTCCACATCCACGGCCTGCGGATCAAATTTCGTTCACTACCAAGGTTTGCCCTCGCTCCACTCTTCCGCTATCACCGTTCTTGATGATTCGCCCCATCTTCCTCACCAGCCTCCTTTTCGCTGCCAGTCTCGGCCTCGCACTCGCTCAAGACACCTCCCTGCCTCTGGTCGGTTCGGTGGAGACCATCGCCGACCAGGCTGGTATCGACGCCCGCACCGGTGCCTACGATCAGCCCGTCTGGGTACAAAACCGCCCCTTCAGCACCACCCGCGTACACATCCAGCGGAACCCCTACGAGTGGGGTGTCGAGCAGTGGGTGCGCTCCCGAGAAAATGGCGGCGACTGGAAATTCCGCATTCAGGAAGAGATCTCCCTCGGCCTGCCGCATCGCATCCAGCTCGATTTCTACTACGACTGGACCATCGAAGACTCCAAAGCCGATCACCTCGACTATTCCGGCGAGATCCGCTGGGCACCCGCCGATTGGGGCGTCATTCCGCTGAATCCCGCCTTTTACTTCGAGTACAAATTCACCGATGCCTCCCGAGGCGGCGACGTCATCGAACCGAAAATCCTCCTCGGTGAAGACTTCGGCGATGGCTGGCACTGGGGCATGAACTTCATTTACGAACGCGAACTCGGCGGTGGCAGCGCGGAGGAATGGGCCATCTCCCAAGCCATCAGCCACGCCATTTTCAATGACGACTGCTCCATCGGCATGGAGATGAAATGGACCCGTGAAACCAGCCGTGGCCAGCGCGACCATCCCGAGCAAAAGTTCGCTCTCGGCCCCAACTTCCAGTGGCGTCCCAATGCGAAAACCTACCTGACGCTCGCCGCTCTCGGCGGCACCACGGGAGCCACTCCCGATTTTGAAGGCTGGTTCGTCTTTGGTTACATCTTTGGCACGCCCACCACCGGCCAAAGCAAGCGTCTCGGAGTCGTCTCAGGCCGCCGTTGATGGGAGTTTTTATCATGAGGTTGGGAAAGCAAAACGCATGAGCCTCGCGTCCGTCCAACGCCGACGGGGTGGCCTTGCGTGGCAGGGATTGGCCGCTTCCCTCACCTTTCACGTCACCTTGCTCGCCAGCATCGCCTGGGTCGGCTATCGCAGCGGATCGGAAGGCGGCACCCCGTCGAGCGGTGGGACACCTGCGGCTGCGGCGCTACCGCTTCAAATTTCGACTCCCCCTCGTCCCGCGCTCCCACCCCAGCCGGTGCGATCCGCCCCCGCTCGCCGCTTTGCTCCCGCCCAGCTCACGGCAGCTCTCGCCGATGCTGAGATCCTGCTTCGGCCGCGCGAACCCGAGAGCCCACCGCTTTTTCTTCCCGAGCCCGCGTCACTCACCCCGCTCACGTCCATCCCTCCGCCTCCAGAGTCCACCGACGATTCCCCACCGGAATCCAGCGCATCATCCGCAGCCGCCAGCCAACCTCCCTCGACTTCAACGAGAAAATCCGACGCCACCTCCACCGAGGCGGGCCGCGGCACACGCTCGGGCCCGCAACGCGGCCAGGGAGAAGGAGCTGCAGGCTCCGGCTCGGGTAGCCAGCAAGGCCTCGCCCAGCCCCCCCGCCTGCTCCGCTCTCGCGCGCCCGCTTATCCCTCCAGCGCTCGCCGCCGTGGCAGCGAGGGCAGCACCCGCGTCCGCGTCCAGGTGGACCGCAAAGGTCGCGTCACTCAGAGTAGCCTGCATCACTCCAGTGGAGACGCCGCCCTCGACGCCTCCGCATTGAAAGCCGTGCGCGATTGGCGCTTCGATCCAGCCCTCTCCGAGACGGGCGCTCCCATCGAATCGGAGGCCCTGGTGGACGTTCATTTTCGTCTCACCGAGGGGTGAAACATCGCACCTCCAAGAGCTGCAATCAGTCCCCCGATGAAATCTTAGGTTGGTAGCGAAAAAACCTCAGGGGTTGCGAGGTTTGAACGCGCGTGCAGGTTTCGAGCACTACCCCTGAAGCCCTGCCATACCACCATGAATCCTTCACACACACCTCAGCAGCCCTCCAACGAAGCACCCACCTCAAGCTGGGGATCCAAAGTCCTCCCTGTTTTCATCGTCCTCCTCCTCGCCCTCGCCGGATGGCGTCTCTCGGAGAGTGATCAGCGCATTTCCCACCTCGAGGAGGAACTCACCGACACCACTGTCGAACTCGAAACCCTCAGCGACGAAAACGACCGCCACGCCAGCGCGCTCCAGCAGTCCAGCCAGCTCCTTGCCGATCTCAGCTCAAAGGCCGCCGCCCAGCAGCAGCAAAACAACCTCGAGATCGCGAAACTCGGTCAATCCCTCACCGCCGCCGATCAGCAGCAGCGCCAGCAAGAATCCCAAAACAAGGAACTCACCCAGCAGCTCAACGCCACTCGTCAGAAGGCCGATCAGCTCACCGCCATCGCCCAAAAAACCGCTGAAGAACTCCAATCCACCGCCAGCCAACTGCGCACCACCACCCAGCAGCTTCAGACCACTCAGACTCAGCTCGCTCAGAGCCGGGACCGCCTCCAAAATATGGAACTGCAGGGCACCGATCTGCAACGCAAACTCACCGCCACCGACGAAGCCAAAACCCTCCTCGAAGCCGAACTCCAAGAAACGCGCCAAACCCTCGACACGCTGCGCAAGGACAGTCAGCAGAAACTCACTCAAGCCGCAGGAAACATCGCCGACCTCGAGAAAAAAAGCACCGACCTCCAACGCCAGATCGCCTCTTTGCAGACCAACAATGCCGATCTTGAAAATCAACTCGCCGACACCCAAAAAGCCATGGCCAACCTGGAGGCCACCCATCAGCGTCTCAGTCAAGACAAAGCCACCACCGACGCCACTCTCAAAACCACCACCGAGAATCTGACCCAAGTTCGCCGTCAGGCCACCGATCTCGCGGAAATGCTCGAGGCCACCCAAGGCTCCCTGCAAGCCAGCAAGACCCAATTGACGCAATCACAAAAAGAAAACTCTGGTCTCCGCGACGAGAACCAAGACCTCAGCCAGTCCCTCGCTCAGCAAACGCAAACCACTCGCACCCTTTCCACTCAGCTCGACTCCGAACGCGCTGCCGCACGTCAGCGCGCAGCCCAAGCCCTCGCTGAAAAACAAGCCGCTGCCGAGGCCTTGCGCCAGCAGATGGAGCAACGTCAGGCCGAACTCCGCGCTCAACTCGAAGCCATTCAAAAAGCCGCCGCAGACGAACTCGCCCGTGCCGAAGCCGCCATCAAAGCCGCCGCCGCTGAGGCCCAATCTCTGCAACAGCCCCCCGCATCCCAAGCCCCCTCGGCAAAACCCAATCAACCCTGACGCCCCCGCTTCACCCGACCACTGTCCGAGGATTCCACGCTCTGCCCGCAGCGCGTGATGGCGGAGCCTTGTGAAATTTCGCGCAACGTCCCTCCGCCCTCACCCTGCCGGTTGCATTTCCTGCCGCTCATCCTACTCTGCCGCCCATTCCTCCCCCCAACATGAAAAAGAAAATCGTCCTCGCCTACTCCGGCGGTCTTGACACCTCCGTCCTCCTCAAGTGGTTGCAGCAAACCTACGACGCTGAAGTCATCGCCTACTGCGCCGACGTCGGCCAGGAAGAAGAGCTGGACGGCCTCGAAGCCAAGGCCCTCAAAACGGGAGCCAGCAAGTGCATCATCGGAGACCTGCGGGAGGAATTTGCCCGGGATTTCATCTTCCCCATGTTCCAAGCCGGTGCCATTTATGAAGGCCAGTATTTCCTCGGCACCAGCATCGCCCGCCCCGTCATCGCCAAGGGCATGATCGACGTCGCCCGCGCCGAAGACTGCAACAGCTTCGCCCACGGAGCCACCGGCAAAGGCAACGACCAAGTGCGGTTCGAGCTGACCTGCGCCTCCTTGGCCCCCGATCTGGAAGTCATCGCCCCCTGGCGCATGGCGGAGTTTCGCGCCCAGTTTCCCGGCCGCTTAGAAATGATCGCCTACGCGGAAAAGGAGGGCATTCCCGTGCAAGCCTCCGCCAAGAAGCCCTACTCCATGGATCGCAACCTCCTGCACATCAGCTTCGAGAGCGGCATGCTGGAGGATCCGTGGTTCGACGCCACCGTGCCGGATGTGCGAGAGATGTACGTCCTCTCCGTCGCCCCCGAGGACGCACCCGACCAGCCCGAGTACGTTCAGATCCTCTTTGAGCAGGGCAATGCCATCGGCCTCCAGCACGAACAGCTTGGCGAACTCGCCGCGCAGTTGGGCATCGCCTCCACCGGGGAGCGAGATGGCTACACGCTCTTCACCCCCTACGGCATCATGCGTCTGCTCAATCTCTTGGGCGGTCGCAACGGCTGCGGCCGGGTGGACATGGTGGAAAACCGCTTCGTCGGCATGAAAAGCCGCGGCGTCTATGAGACCCCTGGCGGCTCCATCCTCTACGCCGCGCATCGCCGCATCGAGAGTCTGACGATGGACCGCGAGGTCATGGCCCTGCGGGACTCCCTGGTGCCCAAATACGCCCAACTCGTGTACAACGGCTTCTGGTTTGCCCCCGAGCGCGACGCCCTGCAAGCCCTCGTGACCGAAAGCCAAAAACCCGTCAACGGCGAAGTCCGCGTGAAGCTTTACAAAGGCAACATCATGGCCGCCGGCGTGCGCTCCCGCTACAGCCTGTATCGCGAAGACGTGGCCACCATGGAGGCAGATCCTAGCAACGCCTACAATCAAGATGACGCCAGCGGCTTCATCCACCTCAACGCGTTGCGCCTCAAAACCACCGCCTTCCGCGATCAGCGCGTCCAGGGTTAACCTGCCGCCGCTGCACAAAACTGCTCCTCCCACTGGCGGCGCGCAGCCTCGATGCGAGCGCGCCGCTGGCTGGGATCCATCCTCCACACCTGCAGCGCCTCGGGCGGCAGCAGCGGAATCAGCTGGGCGAAATCCACCCCACCTTGGGAAAACGGAATCCACTGGCCCTTGCCCGGCCAGCTCACATCCTGCACCGCGCATCCCATCACCCGTGGAGCCACCGCGCGCAGAGCCTCCGCGTGATCCAGGAACCCCAGATTCGCCAACCGCTGCACGTTTCCCATCTCCCACCAGACACCCAGCCAGGGCGTATCGGCGTAGTGCTCCAGCAGCGTCTGCAGCTCACTCATCGTGGGAGCCTCCTCAAAACATCCCGGAGTTTCGAGCGCCAGCTTCACCCTACGGCGCTTCGCCTCCGGCAGCAGCTCATCCAGCACCTCCCGCGCCCGCTCCAGCAGCGTAGCCGACAGCGCCAGCCGCCGCTGCACCAAGTCCAGCTTGACCTTCACGTAGCTACGCCCATGCAGCCCACCCTCCCAGGCCAGGCGTTCCAGCTCCGGCGTGCTCGCTCTCATCGATGTCATTCCCAGGTTCAAAATGACCCGGCCCGCCCCCCACGCTTCCGCCATTTCCAAAGCCACCCGCGCCTGCCTTACCCACGCCCGCCTTTCCTCCGCTCCCTCGGACACACCTCCTCCCCCCAGCGCCCGAATCACCCCGATCTCGATGAGGCCCTGCTCCAACGCCCGCCGCAGACCCTCCTGCAGACCCGGCGCTAGATCCGCGCGAATCTCCATCTGCGAAAACCCCATCAACTGATGCTCCATCGCCATCAGCCGCCCATCCGTGCAGCGATGCGCATTCCACGCCGCTGCGATGCCCCATCCACGCCCCGCCGACATCAGCGTTTCAGCACACTGTTGTTCACCCACGCCGTCATCTTCCGCACCGCAGGCGGGTTCGGATCACTCGTCTCAAACTGAGAAATCACCACCGGCTTCACCGATGGATCGGGATTCACCACCATAAGTGCCACCAGCAAGTGACGCTCCTCCCCCTCCGGCACCTCGGTGGCCCGTATGTTCACCGTGACGTCATTTTCCCCCTGTCGCAGCCCCCCAATGATGAGCTGCGTCACCGCCACCCCCCCCAGCGGCGGATAGTCAAAGCCATTGATCTTCAGCACCACCTCGTAGCCCATCGCCTCCACCCGAAAAGCCGCCATGTGATCCGGCACCGGACAGACCGGCGGCACAGCGGGTGCCGTCCCCGGCGGGTTGAACTCCGGATCATTCAAAAAGTCTGCGTCACCCCGTTCCTTGAGTTTTTGGCGGATTTCCGGTGCATTCTCCAAATTCACCATCCGGCTGCTATCGAAGCGCCATCCCTCTGGATCCTTGATGAAACGCAGCATCAAGAGATTCTCCGGCACCTCGTCCGCCTCAATCCCCACATCCACCTTGCCAAAATAAATCAAATGCGCCGTCGGCCCCACCGCCTCTGCCTCCAGCAGCCGCAGCGTCACAATGTCCGGCGGCTGCATCGGAATCTGAAACACCGCCGCCGGGTAAGGTTGCCGCTGGCTCACCATCAAATTGCGCGTCTGCACCTGGCGGTACCGCGAGGTCGAGCCCTGCCAGGCATTGACATCTTTGTTGATGATCGCCCCCCGCCACTTGTGGTACACCCGCTCCAGTTCCGCTCGCAGCGCCGAGGAATCTTCCCCCCGAGAGGCTCCCAGCATCGACAATACCAGCCCACCGACCACCATCCAAATTCGCATTCGCATAAGAAAAAGAAAAAAATCTGGGCTTTGGAACCAATTTTGCGCTTCCGTCTAGGGTTCGAGTCGGCAAAAGTATTTGCCGGAACCCGCGTTTTCGCAAGAGTCCTTCCCCTGCAATTTTCTTCCCGCCCCGATCGCACCCGTATTGATGGACCCTCAACCCTCCATGCCCCACCGCACCCCTCCCATCGATAGGACTCGGGAACTGCTCAAATCCGCCCGGGAGGAGCCCTATAAAAGCATCAACGGCGCGCAGCTCAACGCCTACCTCTGGCAGCCGGATGTCGATCCCCAATCCGTCGCGCCCCTCTCCGTCGCCGCCTTTTTCTTCAGCAGCGGCTGGGACAATGGGCAGGTCTCCCAGTTCGCCCCCCACTGCGTTTACTTCGCCTCACGCGGCATGCTCACCGTCGCCTTTGAATACCGCGTCGGCTCCCGCCACGGCACCGGCCCCATCGAGGCCATGGCCGATGCCCGCTCCGCCATGCGCTGGCTGCGCATCAATGCCGTGGACCTCGGCATCAACCCCGGCAAAATCATCGGCGTCGGCGGCTCCGGAGGAGCCCACGCCATCGCCGCCGCCGCCATGCTGGAGGGCATGGACGACGAAGGAGAGGCCAGCATGGACGTCTCCCCCGCCCCCAACGCCCTCGTGCTCTTCAATCCCGTGCTCGACACCTCCAAGCATGGTTTCGGCATGGATCGCTTCCCCGACGCCGCCCTGGCCAAAAAAGCCAACCTCATCCGCGCCATCCAGCCCGGCCTACCTCCCACCCTGATCATCCACGGCACCGCCGACCGCGTCGTCCCCTCCGCAGGCTCCTACGAGTTCGCCCGGAAATCCTCCCGCAAAAAGAATCAGTGCCGCCTGATCGAGTTCGAAGGCCAAGGCCACGGCTTCTTCAATTTCAATCTCTCCTTTGAGCACTACGAAGCCACGCTGATGGCCATGGATGAATTCCTGGTCGAGACCGGTTTCATCGAGCCCGACCCCAACGCCGGTCTCGGCGGTGCCGATTTGGACTGATCTTCTTCGTCCACCGATGTGGCCCGAGGATTGACGCCCGCCCAGCAATCATGGCAGCATCAGCTTCACCATGAGCAGCTTTCACATCCGCCCTCGCTTCGAGCAAACCCTCCCCACCAGCCCCGACACGCTCCGAGCCGAGATCGTGCGCGACTTCGGCACCCAGGCCGATGATTTCGAAGTCAAAGATTTCCCCGGATTCATCTGTCTGCGCATTCACGAAAAGAATCGTCACTTCTGGTCCCCTCGCCTGACTCTCGGTCTCGAAGACGCCGGCGAAGGCCAAACTCGCATTCGCGGTGTCTATGGACCCAACGCCAACGTCTGGGCCCTGTTTTTGTACGGCTATCTCATCTTCGGCATCTGCGCCGTCTTCTCCGGCATGCTCGCAGGTTGCCAATGGGTACTCAAAATGCCCGTCTGGGGAGCCTGGCCTCTGGGCATTTCCGTCGCCCTCCTCATCGCCCTCTACGTCATCGCCCAGACCGGACAAAAGCTCGGCGTTCAGCAAACCTTCCAGATCCACCAAGCCTACGAAGCCGCCGTCCACAAACACGTCACCATTCACTGACCTCGCGGCCTTTTTTTGAGCAACTGAGCGGCCAGCCAGCGGTTTACACCTCACATGCCCGCCGCCACCCTCACGGCCTTCCCCGCCCGTTTGTTCATGTCGGATCCCTCCTCCCGATCTCAGCCCGCCCCTGCCGACCCCCAGGCACCCGAGGCTGACGCCGCCGGAGAAGACGCCGCCAACGTCGCCCTCATGCTCCGCGTCAAGCAGGGAGACACCCGCGCCTTCGAACAACTCGTGGAGCGGCATCAAAGCGCCGTCATCGGCACCGTCGCCCGCATGCTCAACAGCGTTGATGACGCCCACGACATCGCCCAGCAGGTCTTTCTCCGCATTTGGCGCAGCGCAGATCGCTATCAGCCCACCGCCAAGTTCACCACTTGGATGTTCACCATCACTCGCAACCTCGTCTTCAACGAAACCCGCCGCCGCTCCCGCCGCCGAGAAGTCTCGCTCGAATCCGACTCCGAAGACGACGCCCCACGCCAATTCCAAGACGCCACCGTCGCCGGTCCCGATCAGCAAGCCCTACACGCCGAACTCGAAGCCGCCGTCGATCGGGCCATCGCCGCCCTCCCCGAAAAACAGCGTCTTGCCGTCGTCCTCCGCCGCTATCAGGAGCTGCCGTATGAGCAACTTTGCGAGATCCTCGGCATGTCCCTCCCCGCCGTGAAGAGCCTCCTCTTCCGCGCCCGCAACGACCTCCGCAAAGCCCTCAGCACCTACCTCGAAGACGGCACCCTCGAGCCCGAATCCTGATCCCAAACCTCAGGCAAAAGCCCTACATCCCCCCTCTTCCCATTTTTTACCCACCATCTTTTA
>JAGRPD010000260.1 GCA_020439875.1 Verrucomicrobiales bacterium | reverse complement strand
GGCCCGGAAATGCAGCCTTTCTGGGATATCATGGATCGGGAATTGGAGCGGGAACAAGATCGCATCCTGCAGGCCAAAACGCTGGCGGAAACGGGGCTGTCAGCCGATGCCTACGTGGTGCGGGCGATCCTCTCGGTGCAGGGTCTGGCGGAGAAAGATCACGGTGCAGCGGTGACGCAGGCGAAAAAGGTGGTCGATCTCATTGAGGCCGAGCAGCGGACCAAGGGCTGGGACGGTAAGAAGACATCCAATGGATACAATTTGGCTTCTCAGTTTTTGGAAAAACTGGCTCCCAATACCGCCAGTCCATTGCGGTTTCAGCCTGCCTCGGCGGTGACGGAGGTTTACGGCTCCATCCAATCTCGCGACGCCTGTCCGCCCGGAGTGATGGCTCTGCAACTGGAGCTGATGACGGAGCCGGACCAGCGTCGCTTTGCCCACCTCGCCTGGCCGGAAGCCTACGGTTGGGCCACGACGTTGACGCAGGACTTCTCCGCCGCTGCGGGTTGGGTGGATGCGCGGTCGGCAGCCGCTTCTTTGGCGCGACCTTTTGAGCCGACTCTGGACCGCGGCTCTCAGCAGCTGGCGGTGCTGTCTTACTACCACACGGCGCATCAGGTGCCGGGCTGGATGCTGCGGCGTGCGCAGGTGGCGCTGGCGGAGGACGAGGCGCGCCGTCCGCTGGCGGAGGCTCTGGAGGTGGCGTTGACGCTGGCGGAGGTGAATGGTTTTGGGGCGGATCCGCTGCCTGTGGGATCGCCGTGGCCGGAGGCTGCTCTGCCAGTGCGGCAACGCCTGCTGAGCTGGATGGCGGATGAATCGGTGAATCCACTGGTGCGTTGTGCGCTGGCGGCTTTTGCCTCCCGTTCCTGCGCGAATCTGGATGGCAGTGCGGAGGTGACGCTGGCGGCGATGGATCTGGCCTGCCAGTCTCTGGAGCAGGCTTGGCCCGTCACGGGCTACGCGTGGCTGGGAACGGTGCGGGCTTTCAATCGGCTGGATCCCACCCAGCCCAGTTGGAAATCAATGGCCACCCGCTACCTCACCGCTTACACCCAGCGCGCATCTCGAGACAGCGAACCCCGGGAGCGTGGGCGTGGCTTTTGGCCGATCCGGACCTCCGTGGTGACCGGCCTGGAGACGGCGCTGCTGCTGGGAGATGAGGCGCGATTGAGTGCGTGGGTGCAGCGTTTTGGCAAGGACTTCGAAACCAACGTCGGCGCGTTGCAGCTGCTGATCCGACATCGCCAGCCGACCTACGCTAAGGCGATTGCGGAAAAAATTCTCACCCGTTGTGATGGGGCGAATTACAACTCTGGCCTTCACCAGGCCTATCGCGCCTCCGACGAAGAGGCTCTGACCGATGTGCTGAAATCCTTCCGCACGCCGTTGAGTCAGTTGCTGGCTCGCATCGCGGTGGCCGGTGCTCCGCGCGATAGTTTCCTCATCGGTCATGGCGCGGGTGGCGTGGTCCCCCACAACGAGCGGATCGCGGCGGTCGCGCGGGATGTGGCGATTTTTGGGATGAAGACTCCGGAGCCGACGGACCACCTGTTTCAACACTGCGACTCGGCGGCTGGAGGCATGATTGAGATGGCGGATTGGGCGGCCCATCACAGTGGCAAAGACCCGCAAGAACGAGCCCGCGCCCTGCTCGGATTCAGCAAATACAGCAGCACGCCGTATCGATACCTCGCTGCAGAGCCGCTGAAGCAACTCTACACCGAAGGGAAAATCGAGGCGTGGAAGGCGATGATCGACCCACTGGCGAAGCAGTTTGGGGAGGACAAGCTGAAACGCAGCTGGGCCGTGCATGGTGTGGGGTTGTGTCTGAAGGATACCGCCATGCTCTGGGCGCGTGGGCGGCCGGTGCAGGAGCTGCTGCCGGCGGCGGACGCGGCTTTGGCTCTGGTGGAGAAAAACGACTATCATTCAGCCTGGGGAGGTGCGGTGAACTCGCTGATGTTCGCGCAGGCCATCTATGCGTTGAACGACCGACCGCTGCCCCAATCGGAAGCCCTCGACGCTGCGGTGAAGATCTGTCGCGGCTCCGTGCAAAAGGCCGAGGATCTGGACAACCTGGTCTTTTCGCTCTGCAGTGGAGATGCGAACAACACCTGCTCCCGCCCGCTGGAGGAGCGGATGCGGCTGGTGAAGCTGCTGATGAGTTCGAACTTTGTGGGCACAGAAACCGTTCAACGCCTCCCCTCACCGCTGGCCTGGATGCGGGCTCGCGGGGTGCTCACAGGAGATGAGATCCGTGCCCAGGCGGTGCCGCTGGCGCAGTTGTGGGGTCAAACCAAGCAGCTGCCGGATCTGATCGGCATCCTTTTGGAAAAGCAGCCCATGGCCGAGGTGGTGCAGCTCCTGGCCCCTGCGGTGCGGGATCACACGACGGACGGTACGGCAGGACAACTGCGGCGGGTGCTGCTGGCAGCCTGCGCGTTGGAGGTTGGAGATCGCAAGCTGGCGCAGGAGATGCTGAGTTTCGCGAAGCCGACGGTGGAAGCGTGGCAGAAACGAGACGCCCGTTTGAAGACGGAGGTGAAAAAACCCACCCCTTCCAAAGCGGAGATAGAGAGCGTCAACGCGTGGCTCTGGCCCGCCGTGGATGCCGGGTATCAGTGGGTTGAAAAACAACTCGGAGAAACCGCTCGCTGACGTCAATGTCTCACCCACGCCACATCATGGACGCTCCACTTTTAGACACCGTACTCAAGCATCAACGTCGGCAATGGCTCCTGGGTGCCGGGCTGCGTGGCGCGGTAGTGGGCGGTGCCACGGCCTGCGCGCTGGCGGTGGTGACGGCTGCATCGGGGCACGGGGTGCCGGGTTGGATCTGGGCCACGGCTGGCATCGCGGGAGCCGCTGCCGCCGCGTGGTTTTGCCGAGGCGGTGCACCGCAGCGCGGGGATGCGGCGCGGGCCATGGACCGGCACTTTGGCCTGAAGGATCTGCACGGCTCCGCGCTGGCCTTTGCCACCGAGGTGCCCGCCCTGGCGCAGGGATACGCGGCTGCCACCGCGCAACGCTCCGCGCGCTGGCTGGAGGACGCGGGTGCGGATCTGCCGTCGCGCCTGCCGCAGCCGCGTCGTGCGCCTTGGATCCTGGCCGTCGTGGCCGTGGCCCTCGGTGCGGCGATGCTGGCGCGGGTGCCGATTTCACCGGAGATCGCACGGCAGACAGCGGCGGCGGCCGAGTTGGAAAAACAGACCACCGACCTGAACGCAGCGCTGACGGAGGAGCTGGAGCGCTTGTTGGAGCCGGAGGAGGATGCGGCGGCGGGGCTGGACGAGGCCGAGGCGCGGCAGTGGGTGGCCAGCTTGAAACCCACCCGCGATCTGGCGGAGGCGCTACGGCAGTACGCCGCCTTGGAGCAGCGTCTGCGCGCGGCGGAGACCGCCCTGAATCAACCGGAGAAGCAGCGCTTGCTGAGGCAGGCGGGTTTGGCGCTAGAGAATGAAGCCCGCCATCGGCAGTTGGCTCAGGAATTGAAGGATCGTGCCTACAGCCAGGCGGCAGAGAGCCTGAAACGCATGGATCCCAGCGCCATGGATCTGGCCGCTCCCACCGCAGCGCGCACCCAGCTTCAGCCTCTGCGCACGGCGGCCCAGCGCATGGCGTCGGCGGTGCGGCGGGATTCCCCCAAAACTGCGGCCTCCGAGCCGCCCCGGGATCCGCTGGAGGAGTCCCTGCTGGGCCTCGAGCAGGCGACTCAGCGCCTGAATGATGCGCTGGGTCGGGAGGCGGAAAAGAAGCCCCTGCAAACCGGCCAGTCACGACCTCGGGACGCCCAGCCGCCCGCCAGTTCGGCATCAAATTGTGCTGCCTGCCAATCTCAAACCAGCCAGGCTTTGAGCGATCTGCAGAGGCAGCTTCAGCAACTGCAGCGGGATCAAAACGCCGCGCGCCGCCTCAACCGCCTGCGCCAAGCCCTGTCTCAATGCCAAAGCTGCCTGCAACCGGGAGGCGAAAAAGACTCCGCCGCCCAGGCCCTGGCGCGCATGCTCAATCCGCAGTCCTCCTCCGGGAAACCCGGCACAGGCAGTGTGGAATCTCGCCGCCTGGGCCGCGAAGCTCTGCCGCAGACCCAGCAGACGCTGGAACTCCAGGGACGCTCCGGGGATGGACCGGCGGAGCACTCCGTGGAGCAGAGCGATCAGGGCTCCGGCGTCACCACCCGCGTGGCGGGGGAGAAAAAGCGCGAGTATCAGCAGCAGGCGGAGAGCTTCATCCAGCGGCAGGACATCCCGGCCCCGGTGCGAGAGGGCGTCAAACGCTACTTCGAGAGCCTGCAACCCGCCGAGGTGGATCCTGCAGCGCAGCCGCCTCCGCCCCTTCCATCGACTCCGCCACCCCCGGACCGACCGACCGCCACGGATCGCCCCGGACGCGTGTGAGACACCTTTTCCCCACCCCATTCATGACTGCCGAACAAGCCGAAACCGAAGCTGCTGCCTTCAAATCCCGATTTCTCCAGCTCAAGGACGAGATCGGAAAATTCATGGTCGGTCAGGACGCCCTCATCGAGGACGTGCTGACCGCCGCCATCTGTGGCGGTCACGTCCTGCTGGAGGGTGTGCCGGGTCTCGGTAAGACCTCGCTGGTCCACAGTCTGGCGCAGGCCTTGGACCTGGATTTCCGCCGCGTTCAATTCACGCCGGATTTGCTGCCAGCGGACATTTTAGGCACTCAGGTGCTGGTGGAAAAGGCGGGGCAACGGCAGCTCGAATTCCAGCAAGGCCCCGTGTTTTGCCACGTCCTGCTGGCGGATGAAATCAACCGCGCCACTCCGAAAACCCAGTCTGCCCTGCTGGAGACGATGCAGGAGCAGACGGTGACGGTGGCGGGCGTGACGCACCGTCTGCCCACGCCCTTCATGGTGCTGGCCACGCAAAACCCCATCGAACACGACGGCACCTACCCGCTGCCGGAGGCTCAGTTGGATCGGTTCTTTTTCAAACTGCTCGTCCCCGTGCCGACGGAGGCGGAGTGGATGACCATCCTGGACCGTACCACGACGGGAGAGCCACCCCAGCTTCAACCGGTGGCCACCGGCCCCGAGCTGCTGCACCTGCGCGCCGTCGCACGCGCGGTGCCGGTGAGCCGCGAGATCCAGCAGTGGCTGGTGCGCACCGTGCTGGCCACGCATCCCGACGCCTCCGACGCACCGGAGACCATCCGCCGCTACGTCCGCCATGGGGCCTCGCCGCGTGGAGCCCAGGCGGTGCTCAGCGCGGCGCGGGTGCGGGCGCTGCTGGATGGCCGCACCCATGTGGCGCGGGAGGATGTGCAGGCGGTGGCTCCAGCGGCGTTGCGGCATCGCCTCATCCTCTCCTTCGAAGGCGAGGCAGACGGCGTGAAGCCCGACGAAGTTTTGAAGGCTCTGTGGGAGAGATCAGCGTGAAAGGGGCACTGACCAGTCCGGCCTTCATCCGCCGCTTGGAGTCCCTGCATCTGCTGGCTCGCAAGGTGCTGGGCGGTCGTCTCCAGGCGCAGCGGCGCTCCACCCGGCGTGGCTCCGGCGTGGCCTTTGCCGATTACGCGCCCTACTACCCCGGCGATGACTATCGAGCCATCGACTGGCGTGTGCTGGCTCGGTTTGATGCGCTGCTGATCAAGCTCTTTGAAGTGGAGGAGGACACCACGCTCCACCTGCTGGTGGACACGAGCCGCTCCATGACGGCCAAACTCACCCGCGCCTGCGAGGTGGCCGCCGCGCTCGGTTACATCGCCCTGCATCATCATGAGACCGTGGCCCTGCACTGGATGGAGGACCGGCTGCGGCCCGCTCTGGAGCCGGGGCGGGGTCGCGCCCGGGTGTGGGAGTTGCTGCGCACCCTGGAGAGCGCGGAGGCTCAAGGCGCGGACACCGATCTGCTGCAATGCGCCCGCCAGCTGCACTCCCGCCACCGCCGCCGAGGTCTGGTGGTGGTGATCTCCGACTTCTTTTGCCCCGAGGGCTACGAGCGCGCGCTGAGTTACCTGACCTGGGCGGGGCATGAGGTCTTTTGCCTGCAATTGCTCGATCCGGCCGATCTGACCTGGTCCTGGCTGGGGGACTGCGATCTGACCTGTGTGGAGACCGGCTCGCATCGCCGCCTCACCATCACTCAGGGCGATGCCGACCGCTTTGCCGAGGCCATTCAAAATTGGAACGCGGGACTGGAGCGATGCTGCAAAGATCGCCAAATCGGCCTCGCTGCCACCGACACGCGGGCGGCGTTTGATCACATCGTGCTGGACCTGCTGCGCCGGGGCGGGTTGACGGCGGCAACCGAGCACCGTGGCTGATGGGAGGATCTCTGGGAAAAATGGTTGCCGTGACGTTTCTCTCCCCCGCTTTCCTGTGGTCGCTGGCCCTGCTGCTGCCCCTGGCGGCGCTGTTTCTCATTCGGGTCAAACCTCGCGCGCGACCGACCACCGCGTATTTCCTCTGGGAACGTCTGAAACCCGAAAACCGGCCCAGCCACTTGCTGCGGCGGTTGCGGGATCTGTTTTCTCTGCTGCTGCTGGCGGCGGCGGTGACTGCGGCGGCTCTGGGGCTGGCGGATCCGAGGGGTGAAGATGAAGCCGACACCCGACCGCTGCTTTTGGTGATCGATCAATCCGCCTCCATGCAACGCCGCCTTGCGGATGGCCGGACCCTGCTCGATCACGCGAGCGAGGCCGCAGCCGGATGGATCCGGGCGCTGCGCGGGGGACGGCAGGCGGCTCTGATGTCGGTGGACTCGGATCTGCATCAGCAGGCGCGACTCACCGCGCATCCCCCGGAGCTGCTGCGCGCGCTGGACCAGGTGCAGCCGGGTGGGCTGCCGCTGGATGAGGCCGTGCTGGCGGAGTTTGCCGAGACGGCTCTGGCCTCGGAGGAGAGCCGAGTGCTGTTTTTTACCGATGCCGCAAAGAATCCGTCACTGCCGGAAGGTCTGGAATGCATCGCCGTGGGGCCAGCCGGCGAGCGGCCGGGAAATGCGGGCCTGGTGGCTGCGGATCTGGCTCCGTCTCTGACGCTGAACGGCGCGGCCACCTTGCTGGCACGGTTGGTGCATGATTTTCCCCAAGCGGTGACGGGCAGGCTCGAATTGAGCCGGCGGGATGAAGCTGGCGGCGAGAGCCTGATCCGCGTGCTGCCGCTGCGGCTCGAGCCCGGCCAGCCTCGGCGTCTGGTGGAGGAGGTGCCGGAGGCGGAGCCCGGCCGCTGGGTGCTGCGCTGGCGACCCGATGCGGGTGCCGACGCCTTGGCTCTGGATGATGCGGTGGATTTGGTGCTGCCCGCGCCGCGGCCCGTGCGCGTCGCGGTGACCGGGGTGGAGCCCTTCTTTGCCCAGCAGGCGGTGCGAGCTTTTGCTTCAGAAAGAGGAACGCTCCAGGTCGTGACGGACGCCGCTCAGGCGGACGTGATCCTGAGCATCGGCGAGCTGGCTGCCGAGCCCGCTCCGGGGCCAGCACGGTTGATTTTTCGACCCGAAGGAGACAGCCCCTGGTGGGCCGAAGCGCCCGGTGCCGAGCTGGACACGCCACTGCCTCTGCTGCTGGAGCCCGAGCATCCGCTGCTGCGCTTTCTCGATGCGGCGAGCTGGGACTTCCGTGGCGCGCGTCACCTGCGTCCACCTGCAGGCTCCCTGGTACTGGCTCGGCAGGAGGGAGATGAGACGCCGCTGATCTACCTCGCCCGGCGGGATGGCAGCCGGGTGGCGGTGGTGAATCTGGATCCGGTGGCATCGGGTTTTTACCTGTCTCCCGCCTTCCCCGTCCTGGTTCGCAACGCGGCGCTGGCACTGGCGGGGCGCGATGAAACGCTGCCGCCCCAACTCCGCCTCGGACAGCGGCTGGTGCTGCCGACAGAGATCCCCGGTGAGGCGGATCGATGGACCCTGGAGACACCGGCGGGAGCCGTGAAGGCCCGAGCTGGGGCCGTGGTGCGGGTGCATGACGCTGGGTTTTATGCGCTGCCCGAGGCGGACTGGACGGCCGGGGCGGCCTTGCTCGCCGCTGGGGAGTCGATCTCCGTCGGCGCTGCCGAGAAGGGCGCGCTGTCACCGCAACCGGCCGGTCTCGGGGGGCGGCCCTGGGCCTGGTGGCTGGGCCTGCTGGCGGTGGGCGTCATCACCCTGGAATCCATGCTCTATCATCGCCGCCGGGTCGGTTGATCTCTTTTTTCTCATGCTGCGTCCTTTCACCGATCCCGAATCCCTGCTCGCCCTGGGGGTGGTTTTGCCGCTGCTGGCGCTGGGGTTTGCGCGGACCCTGGCGGATCGCCCCCGGGGCCTGCTCTGGGCGGCCTTTGCCTGCCGGGTGATGGCGGCGCTGCTGCTGATCGTGGGCCTGGCCAATCCCCACCGTCGGCAGCCGATGCCGGGGCGGCAGGTGTTGTTTTTGCTGGATGTCTCGGCCTCGGTGGATCTGGAGGCGGTGGAGCAGGAGCTGGCGGAGATCGAAACCGCGATGAAGGACCTGCGCTCACGCGGCCAGGGCACCGAACTCTATGCCCTGGCGCAGGGCCTGCGGCGGGTCGAGGTGGCCGATCTGCGGCAGTGGATCACGCTTTGGAAAAAGGGAGCCGGAGACACGGACTTCCGCTCCGCTTCATCCCTGGCGGAGGGGCTGCGGGCAGCGCGGCTGGCCCTGCCGGCCGATCGCGCCGCCCGCCTGGTGCTGTGCTCGGATGCCGTCCCCACCGGCGATGCCGCCTCCGCTGCGGTGGAGCAATTGCGCACGGAAGGCGTGGAGGTGCGCTTCCGACCCCTCGCCGCTCAGCGCGCGGCAGAGGCGGCGGTCGTGTCGTTTCAACCGGCAGCCCAGGCCGCCTTCGAGGGCGAAGTGATGCGCTTCTCCGCCGTGATCCAGGCCAACCAGTCCATGCCAAGCCGCGTCCGCCTGACCCATCAGGGCGTGGTGTTTGCCGAAAAAAAACTCACCCTCACCGCCGATGACGCCGGTACTCGGGTGGAGTTTGATGCGCCGATGTCGGTCTCCGGTCCCGCTGTCTGGGGGGTGGAGATTGTGCCCGAGAAAGATCAATACACCGTCAACAATCGCCGCCAAGCCGTGGTTCGCGTGCGGGGCAAACCGCGCCTTCTGATCCTGCATGAGCCGCCATCCGCCATGCAGGCCCTGGCCCAGGCGCTGCGCGCGCAGCGGTTCGAGGTGGATGTGCGCCCGCATCGCGGTCTGCCCGCTCGGCTGGAGGAGTTGGCGGCCTTTGATGCCGTGGTACTCTCCAACATCCCCGCCTCCGTCCTGCCCGCCGCACGTCTGGACTTGCTGCGTCAGTACGTCGCGGATCTGGGGGGCGGCTTGGCGATGCTCGGCTCCGACAACAGCTTCGGCCTCGGCGGTTACCACCGGACCCCAGTGGAGGAGGTGCTGCCCCTCGTGTCTCGTTTTGAAAAAGAAACCGAAAAGCCCTCCATGGCCCTGGCTCTGGTCATCGACAAATCCGGCTCCATGTCCGGTCAGCCCATCGCCCTCGCCCGACAGGCCGCCAAAATGGCCGTCGAATTGCTCTCCGCGCGGGATCAAGCCGCCGTCATCGGCTTTGACTCCGAACCCCAAGTCATCTGTGGCATGACCTCCGCTTCCGACGTCGGCACCCTCCAGGCCGCCATCGATTCCCTCGACTCCGGCGGCGGCACCGACCTCTTCCCCGCGCTCTCCTCCGCCGGTGAAATGCTGGCCCTCAGCTCCGCCCGCATCAAGCACGTCATCGTCCTCAGCGATGGACAAACGCCCGAGGCGGACTACCTCTCCCTGACCCAACGCATCGCCGATCAAGGAGCCACCGTCTCCACCATCGCGCTCGGAGCCGATGCAGCTCGCGAGCTGCTGCGGGCCATCTCCGAAGCCGGACGCGGGCGCTACTACGAGACCGTGGACCCCTCCACCGTGCCCCAGATTTTCACCCGCGAGACCCTGCAAGCCAGCCGTGGAGCCATTCAGGAAGACTTGTTTTTGCCCGTCGCAAACTTCGATCATCCCCTGATGGCAGGCCTCAGCCCCGGCACCGACCTGCCACCCATTCTCGGCTACGTCATGACCCAGGCCAAACCCGCCTCCGAGCTTCTTTTGCAGGTCGAAAACGGAGATCCCCTGCTTGCTTATGGCCGCTTCGGTTTGGGCGCGGGACTGGCCTACACCTCCGATTTGACCGAGGCCTGGGGCCCGGAATGGCTGGCCTGGGAGCAAGCGGGCACCTTCTGGGCGCAGATTTTTCGCGGCATCCTGCGGCGTCAGGAATCGCCCGGGCTCGCCATCTCCTCCGAGGTCTCGCCCTCAGGAGAATGGCACGTCACCCTGCGTCAGGACCGCAACGCCGAATCGGAACCCACCCGACCCTCCCGCTGGACCGGCCAGTTGGCGGAAGGAGATGCCGCCCCTCAGTCCGTGCCCGTGGAAGAGACCGGCCTCGGCCGCTTCGAGCTGCACCTCCCCATCGATCCCACCCCGACCCACGAAGGCACCGCATCGCTTCGTTTGCGGGACCTCGATACGGGCGAACTCGCCGTCCGTTACCACCAGGCCACCTATCCTCCCGAGTATCAATTGCGGACCACCCCCGATGCCGCCCTCACCACCCTGCCTCGCGCCGACCTGAGCCGAGCCGATGCCGACCTCGCCGCCGTCACCGCCCCACAATCCCTGCGCCCCCTCCTCTGGCTCACCGCATTGGCCTTCCTCCTCCTCGGTGTCTTCCTCCGGCGCGTGTGACATCGTGGCCCAAACAACGCGTGACCCTCAACTCCAGCCCCCGCCCATCAACAATCCTCGTCCCAATCATCGTCCCCCCTCGATCCCAGGAGATGTTGGACGACGATTGAGACGACGATTCGTCCAGCCCCGTAGCCATGGTGCTACTGACCCGGCGGCTCACCCAGAGTGGTCAGACCTCGCTCAAAGTTTAGCCCGACTTCGCGGACTCGTC
>JAGRPD010000259.1 GCA_020439875.1 Verrucomicrobiales bacterium | reverse complement strand
AGACCCCGGCTTGCCAGCCGGAGCCTTGGCGGAGGCTGGTGGAGGCGAGGGGAGTTGAACCCCTGTCCGACTGACCATAAACCGGAGCTTCTACATGCTTATCTGATCTTTTGATCTCGGCTTGGGACTGCGATCAGCAGCATTCCCTTCGCCCAGTTTCCTGTGGAATCTCGTCTTCGACCCGGAAACCCGGTCAACCGACCAGCCTGGTGGTTGCATCCCGCTGGCTACCAGGCATCACCAGTGGAATGTCGCGGGGCTTAAGCCGCGAGTGCGAGCTCGTTAGAGTCTGCGTTTGTTTGTTTTGATCCGGTGATTAACGAGGCCAACGAATCATCCTCGGCATGCCACTCCGACCTCAGGCCAGCCGTCGAAACCGTGACGCCCCCAAAAGTCGTGATGACCCCGAAGCATGGCGTTTCTTCGACCACGAATCAAGAAGGATTGCTGCTGCATTTTACAGAAATTACAAATTTTTGAAAAAATCACACCTCTTACCCAACATTTGTGCCATAGTGTCGTCCAATACTTGATTCAGTACGGGACCGGCCATTGACGAACGTTCCTCTTTCAGAATAATCAATTTACCTGAGCTTTCAGCATTGGCTTCACCCCGTCTCGTTCCGTCTCCTCTCTCTCCGTTTCCGATCCGCTTCGCTTCCGCCGCATGAGCCCCGACGTCATCCAGTTTCACTGCGCCTCCTGTGGGATGCAATTGACCGTCCCGGTCCACATGGCTGGAATCAGTGGCCCCTGCCCCAGCTGCGGACAGACCATCACCTCTCCCCACCCCGAACCGAGCCATTCTACGCTGCCCCTCACCCCACCGGCGTCTCCGCAACCTGTGGTGAATCCGGTAATGCCGATCCCACAGCCGACACCGCCTCCGAACCCAGGTCCTGCCGCGCCCGGCCTCTCCATCCCGCCACCACCGCTTCCATCAGCTGCTACGGACCCCGGCTTTCCCCCGCCAGCGGCCACCTGGTCAGCGCCGGCCGACCATTCCTTCTTGCCACCGCGGCGCGATGCACCGATGCCGGAGCCTGCGCCCGCGCCTTCGTCCGCCTACAGCCCCACGGGATCCGCTCCCAGCGCCGCTCCCTCTGATTGGTCAAATCCCGCATGGACCAATCTCCCCACCGCAGCCACCGCCACACTGCCCCCACGGGTCGAGGCACCGATCTCCGCGCCCGCCCCGGCACCGGAATGGGCTCCACCGCCATCGCCTTCCCCCCAAGAAACCCCGCAGCTCCCGATCGCGAACGCAAATCCTCCGGGCTCCCTCCTCAACGGGCTGCCCGGTTCCGGGCCTCGGGATGGCGGTGCACCCGCGACCAGCGAGCCGTTCCTGGGAGATTCCATGCGGCTACCAGGGCGCAGCGAGGCCAGCCAGGATCTGTCCCACTCCCTTCAAGGCACACCGGTACTGGATCCGCGCCAAAGGTTGAGACCCTCAGGCGAATCTGTCCCGCTCTCTCCAAACGGTCGCGCGCCCTTGCAACCCATCCCCAACCGGCCCGCTCGAGGGTTGAGTTTGCTTCAGGCGGGCATGGCGCTGCTGATGCTGCTGGGGGTCGTGGGCATTGCCCTCTACACCTTCCGTCAGCCCTTGCTGCGACTTTTCAACGGCCAAGAGCCGCAGGTGACGGAGACCAACGAGCAGCCCGAGGTTTCGGCACCTCCAGCGGAGGGCAAATCCCCAGCACCAGAGAAGACGCTGAGTCTCCCCCCCAAAGAGGCGACCCCAGCCAAGGAGCCCGGGGCAGAGATCGCTTCATCGACCTCAAAGGCTCCCCCTCCACCCGAAAAAACTCCGGATCCGGTTAAGTCAAAACCGGCAACACCGCCGACCGAGATCGTCCGGGCTCAACCAGTGAGTGCGGCCGAAGTCGCCGCCGTCCGGCAGGCCAGCGGCTCCATGTCGAGCAACCAGGGGTCTTCCGCCCCTGAAGTGCCGAACTTGGTTGAAGTCCCCTCTCTCACGGGGAGTGATGCGCCCCTCCTTGGGGAAACGTCCGCGAAGGCATCGGATGCCTCCGACTCCAATCAAGGGCTCGGCCCTTCATCGGCCATTCCCTCTGAGGATCAACCTTTTGCACAGGCTTTGATGAGCTTTTTCCAAGCATCGACCCTCGAAGACAAACTGCGTTACATCCTCTTTCTGGAGGATCCAGAGATCGCCGCTCTGGCCCGCAACTACTACAGCATGCATCCGCCCAAGGCGGTGGAGATCACCCGCATTTCTCACATCCGATCCGATCCGAACCCGGAAGTGGGAGGAGGACGTCAGGCCGTCTTCAGCGTGGTAAGTCCGAGTTGGAATGGTGATATACCCGTGATGGTGCAAGACACCTCGTCCGGGTTCAAACTGGATTGGGTGGCCTTCATTGAGTTCAAAGACCATTTCTTGCACACCTTCTCCTCCGCCTATCGCCCGACAGCGGGGCACTTCCACGTGGGCATCAGTCGCTCTCACTACTTCAGGAGCGATGTGCCTGACTTGGAAAACAAACACTGCTTTGAAGTCAGCGCCCCCCATTTGCCGGAGACCATTCCTGTTTTCGTTCCCAAAGACTCGCCCATCGCCGATGCGTTGACCCGCATCATCACCTGGGACACGCAGGTGGTTTACGTGATTGCAGACCTGCAGTGGCGGCGGGAGGGGAACGCCGAGTGGATCGAACTCATCGGCGTACCGCAAATGAACTGGTACAGCAAACCCACGCACGCCAGCCAGGCCAACGGCCAACTGAATGCGACGGAGTAATCCCGCCGCTGCACCGCCTCTCTCACCCCATCTGGATGGTACACCCGCGTGGAATCGAACCACGACCTGCGGTTCCGGAAACCGCCGTTCTATCCGTTGAACTACGGGTGCAAACGTGCCCTCACTCGAAGGGCTCTCAGGATTCTCCATTCTCCCCTGACAAGCAAGGGCTTTTCATCGCCAAACTGCAAATGGCCAGGACCGTCTCTTCAAATGAGATTCATCTCTCACGGGGTCCACTGCAACAGCGCCTCATTCTCTCCCCAAAGACTCCTCATGCGCAGCGCGGTCGATGCC
>JAGRPD010000258.1 GCA_020439875.1 Verrucomicrobiales bacterium | reverse complement strand
CGTCAATTTGATCATCGCCAACAATCTCTTCATCAACAACACCACCAAAGACGAATCTGACCTGCGACGCGGACGCATTTCTTGGCGTACCGGAGAGCCCGTTCAATTCCCGGAACTCTACTTCACCGTCTATGAAGACGATGGCCACTACGGCCCCGTCATCGTGCGAGACAACATCTTCCAGGTGGGCGATGCGGTACCGGAGGAAGCCGTCACCTTCGCGCCTGGCGGGCATGACCTCGAAATGACGAACAATGTTTTCAGCGGACGTCCCATCACCATCGTCTGTGATCCGGCGAATGAAGCCGTCCGCATCGAGAACAATCGCGGTGCAAAGCTGGAAAAAAAGGCTTTGGATCCCGATCACGGACGGCGCTAAGAACCACGAAAATCAAACGATGGAATGACCCGTGCGGCGGCGTTATCACGCCAAGAATGAAGTCCGCCTCTGCTCCCCTCCGCCCCCTCCTCTCGCTCTGCTGCATTGCTTTTGCCATCGGGCAGCAACCTGCTGCGGCCGAGTCGATCTCCCTTTTTGATGGCAAGACCTTTCAAGGTTGGGAGGGTGATACAGAGCATACCTGGCGCATCGAAGACGGTGCCCTGACAGCGGGTTCCCTGACCGAAAAGCAACCACGCAATGAGTTCTTGGCCACCACGCGCCGGTTTGGCGACTTTGATCTGAGTCTCCAATGGAGGCTGCGCGGCACCGAGGGTTTCGTCAATGGCGGCGTCCAGTTCCGATCCCAGCGCATTCCCCGTCACCATGAAGTCATCGGCTATCAAGCGGATCTGGGGAAAGGATACGACGGCGCGCTTTACGATGAAAGTCGCCGTCGGGTGATGCTGGCTCAGCCCAGCCCCGAGGTTTTGCAAACCGCCCTGCGCCCTCTTGGAGAGTGGAATGACTATCGCATCCGAGCCGAAGGACCCCGCATTCAGATCTGGCTCAACGGCGTGCAAACGGTGGATTACACGGAGCAAGATGCCTCCATCCCGCAGACGGGATTGATCGCCGTTCAGATTCATGGCAACGCAACCTCTCTGGTGGAGTACAAAGACCTCGTCCTGGAGGAGCTGCCTTCACAATCCGCACCAAAAAAAGATGCAGCACTGGAGATCCGCGACGGTGAGGTCTTCGGTTTGGCCGGTGGATCCAACATGGAACGCACTCGGTTGGACGGCTTTTTGCAGACGCATTTGATCGCCGCCCGCCCTGAAGCCCAAGCGCGTGTCCGCAACTTTGGTTGGGAGGGAGATACCGTCTTTGAGCAATGGCGGGACAACGGCAATCTGGAGAACCTCGATCCCAAACGTGCCGCCGCAGAGCGCCGCATTCAACGCGACGCCGGAACCACGGCCTGGAGGCAGCAGCGAGACTGGCGTGAGCAGTTGAAGGAAGCCGGTGTGACCACAGTCATGGCGCAATTTGGACAAATGGAAGCCTTGGCGGGAAAAGATGGCCTTGAGGCCTTCACCCAAGCCTACGAGCAACTCATCGAGGACTTTTCTGCGGACGGACGACGCGTCATCCTCATCTCTCCCCTGCCCTTTGAAGGAAGCCTCGCGGAACATAACGTGGATGTGGCCGCCTACGCTTTGGCCATTCAGCACATCGCCACACAGCGACGTCTAACATTCGTCGATCTCAGCTTGCTACCCCCGGGTCCAGAACCTTTGACCACCAATGGCTGGCAGCTCAGTGAAGACGGACGGCGGCTGATCGCGGAAAAGGTGATTCGCGAACTCGGTCTCAACCCCTCCAGCAATGAAGAGGCTCGCCAGCAAGTCATCGAACTGGAAGATCTCTGGTTCAATTACTGGCGCCCCATGAATTGGGCCTTTCTTTCGGGAGATCGAACCAACGTCCCGTTCTCCCGCGATTGGCGAGATTCGTCCAAGCGCATTTTTCCCCAGGAGATGCTCGATTTCATCCCGCTGCTGAAACAGGCCGATCACAACATATGGCAGGCATTGCAGGGCAAAACCACCACCCCCATTGCGATGCATTCCTCCATTCCCGTGGAGCCGTCTTCCATTCCCGCTCAATCACCGGATGAGGAACTCGCCTCGTTCAAGATTCAGGATGGTTTTGCCCTCAATCTCTTCGCCAGCGAGGCAGATGGCATTGTCAATCCCATCCAAATGCGCTGGGATGAGCGAGGACGACTCTGGGTGGCCTGCACCACTTGTTACCCCCAGATCAAGCCGGGCCAAAAGGCCAACGACTACGTCATGATCTGTGAAGACACGGATGGAGATGGCCGTGCGGATCACTTCCACAAATGGGTGGAGGGACTGTTCATGCCCTGCGGCATCGAGTTAGGTGACGGCGGGCTGTACGTGGCTCAGGGCACCGAGTTGCTGCACTTCAAAGACTCCGATGGAGACGGCCACGCGGACACACGGCGCATCGTGCTCGGAGGGTTCGGCACGGCAGACTCCCATCAAATGATCAATTGTCTCAACTGGGGGTTTGGCGGCGAATTATGGTTCAGCCAAGGGCATCACATCTACTCGCGAGTCGAGACACCCTTCGGCGTTGAAACGCTGAATCGAGCCGGCGTTTGGCGTTATCGCACTCGCACGGGTCACCTGGATCCGTTTTTTCAATGGTCCTCCGCCGGTGCCAACTGCTGGGGTGTCGTGACCACGGAATACGGTCAGGCCTTCCACAAGAGCGGTGCCAACATCGGTGCCTATTACACCACACCGGGGATGATTCGATCGACTCTCGCGGTCGATTCGCAGGCCATGAATCTCTGCCTGGCCCCCATCAAACAAGTGGGCATGGAGTTTCTCCACAGCAGCCACTTTCCCGATGAGATGCAGGGTCGGATCCTGATCGGCGGTTACTACGCCAATCTTTTGGAATGGCATCAGCTCAATGAACAGGACGGCCTCTTTAGCACCACGCTCCTGCCCAACATTCTTGAAACCAGCAACAATGTTTTTCGCCCCATCGAGATTCGAATGGGGCCGGATGGAGCCATGTATGTCGCCGACTGGTACAATCCGATCATCGGTCACTATCAAGCCAGCTATCGACATCCTGATCGTGACAACGCCCACGGTCGCATCTGGCGGGTGACGTGGAAAAACCGCCCACTGGTAAAACCTGCACCTCTAGCCACCGCCACGACACCTCAGTTGCTCGACTCCCTGGACTCCAAAGAACGCTGGGAATGGTATCAGGCGAAGCGACTCCTCATTGAAAAAGAGGATGCCGAGGTCTTGGCTGCATTGGAAGCGTGGCTTCCAGCTCAAAAAGGCAATGACCTGCGCCGCTTGCAAGCTCTCTCACTTTACGAAGCTCACGAGTCTCCCCAACCGGATCTGCTGAGAGAATTGCTGCGCTCCAAGGACGCTCGAGTGCGTGCCTATGCCACCCGTGTCATTGGGACCTGGGCACGAGATGGAAGACTCCCCGACGCTTTGCAGTTGTTAGAAACTCAAATTGCTGACACCGATCCCTTGGTCCGATTGGAAGCGATCGTCGCAGCCAGTTACGTTCACGATCCTCGCGCGGCGGTCGTCGCAGCACGGGCCTTGGATCAACCATTCAATGCCTATCACCAGCACGCACTGATCAAGACCTTGCACGCCAGTCACGCCCTCTGGGCACCGCTTCTCCTCAAAGACAAACTGGCTTTTGACAAAGATGAGCATCTCATCTTCGCCCTGCAAAATGGTTGGGTCGAAAACAATCCCGATGACTTTCGAGAACTCTCCGGCGGGGCCGTGAACTATCACCCGCAGAACCATCAAGATGCCGCCAGCCTGATGCGCCAACAGGTGCTCAAACAACGCGAAGATCCCGCCCGTCAAAAGCGCTGGCTCAAGGCACTGGCGGCGGCTGCAACACCGCAAGACGTGCCATTCATTTTCGAACATGGCGGCAAGAGTGCCGATATTTTGGCGGCTCTAAGCAGTGAGCGACCTCCTCAAGCAGAGGCTTTGGTGACGACCTTGCTCGAAAACACCGAACCCGCCTTGCGCCAACAAGGCCTCCGGCTTGCAGGTGTCTGGAAACTCACAAGCTTGACGGATCGGATTCGCCAAATGGTCACGGAGTCCCCAACCCCGGTGGGCAATCAAGCCTTGATTCGACTCGCGCCCGACGCCGTCGCTGCAAGCACGTTGAAAGAAGTTTCTGCAGCTCAAACGGTAGAAGAAGCCGCTGCGACTTTGAGCCGCCTCTTGAGCGTCGCGGAAGGACACAACGCTCTGCTACGCGCCTTAAAAAAACCCAACGCGCTCTCACCAGCCAGCGCAAAAACCGCCCTGCAGGCTCTCAATCAAATCGGAAAAACCGATACCAAAATCTCACCTATTCTAATGGAACTCGCAGGCATCAACAGCGCCCTACCTCCTTACACCAAAGCGCACATCGCCAACATCGTGAAAGCCGCTCAAAGCGTTGGTAAGGTCGAAGAAGGTCGCAAAGTTTTTGAGCAGAGTGGCTGCATCGCCTGCCACATGCCCGGCGCACCCCAAAGTCAAATCGGTCCCGATTTGAGCGCCGTGAGCCGTGGTCTTCCCATCGACATGATCGTCACCGAAGTCATCTGGCCAGGCATCAATGTGAAGGAAAACTACGAAGCCGCCACCGCCACGCTGAAAGACGGCACCGTGATCTCGGGCTTCAAGCAGACGGACAGTGCAGATAGCATCTCCATCCGCGATCTAACCGGAAAGATTCACCCGATCGACAAGGCCTCAACCGAGAGCATCAAGATTGGCGGAACGGTCATGCCTGATGGCCTCACCGCCAACCTCGATGATTTGCAACTCGCTCACCTCATCAAGTACCTCAGCCAGCTAGGCAAATAAGCCTCTCTTTTTACTCGAGATTGAGCCGTTGCAGCTCGCGTTGCGCCTCCGTTCCACCAGCGGCACGCAGGCGTTCCGCGTAGGCGGACAAGGTCAGACCTGCTCCAGGAAATAGCTCGCGTTCCTTCGGTGGTGCGAGCAACCAATCCGCCCATTGCTTGGCCAGAGTCTCTTCGGCAGGAGCCACCTGAGCTCCATCCTGAGGAGCAGTCGTCGAGTGAGCCAACTCCCTCAAGGCTTTGCGATCGATCTCCGTCGATTGACCCAGCCGTTCCATCAAAACCAGAAACCATTCCGGCAGCGGACCCTGCACAGCGGGAGGCATCGCGGTCTCGAACCAGCCGGAGCCCTGCTGCAAAAACGTGATGCGACGATCCTCCGCCGTGATTTCCACCGCTTGAATCCCCTTGCCTTCTCCAATAGCTGGCGTGAGGCTTTCTCCGGTCTGCACGTCCCAAACCCGAAACTCTCCGGGATCCGTCACCGTCACCAAACGATCTTCAGCCTCCGAAAGAGCGAGGAGCGGCACAAAACTGTCATGAGCGAGCACCACCCCCGTGGCATGTCCGGTGGCACCATCCCAGACACGCACGGCGCGATCTCGACCCGAGCTAAACACCAAGCTGCCGTCTTCACTCAACTCCACCGCCCCCACCGCAGGAGCATGCTCCATGTCCTGGCCCACTTGCTTCCAAGATCGGGCGTCAAACACCCGCACCACGCCACCGGAAAAAACAGCAGCGACATGACTTCCTCCTCGGCTCCAAGCAACCCTCTGCGCACCCTCCAGAGCGCGGGGGGGTGGCGAAGGCAAGGGATGCACCGGAGGCAAAGGGGAATCCTTGGATTCTGCGACCCACTGACGGCGTGCCATGCGAGCGTGCACATCCCATACTTGAACTTCCGCAGCGTCTTGGGGAGCCAGCGCCAGCCACTCACCTCCGCCCGATAGACCCAAGGCTCCCACTCCCCGTCGCAATCGGTAGGTGGTTCGCAAGCCTGTCTCCGTATTCCAAACCTGCACCTCTCCATGCAGCGAAACGGAGACTACCACGGAACCATCATCGGCGTAACCCACCATCACCACTTCCCCATCGTGCGGACTTGCCGGGGCTTTCAGGCGACCACTCTGAGCATCCCAAACGTGCAGCCATCCCGCCGCGTCCCCCGCCACCAGAATGCCCCCATCACGGCTCACACTCATCGTCGTCACTGCCGCTGGATGCTCGAGCAGACGTTCCAGATCGGGCTTTTCCCAGGCGCTGGGCCAGAGCCGAATCACGCCACGATGATAGGCCAACGCCAGCAGTCCTCGATGTCCTCCCGTTGTGATCGCCGCCAGCCCCATCCCCTCCGGCTTAGGTCGAAATTCCTTCGGGTTAGATTCCCGCACATCGAATAGTGCAGCTTGACCCGCCAACGAACCGGCTGCCAAAGCTGAGCCATCGAATCCCAAATCCAACGTCGTCACCGGCCCCGGGATTCTCCGTTCCCCTCCCGGGCGATCCAGATGTTCCAAAGCCCACCATCGAATCCCACCGTCTTCCGCTCCTGCGGCGACCCATTGCCCATCCAATGAGCAATCGAGTGAGAGAACAGAACCGGCCATGATGGGATTGAGTTCACGCATTCCCCCCGCTTGAGTCGGGACTCTCGGGTCCAGAGGTTGAGTGAGATCCCAGGCCAAAACGCGTCCATTGTCTTGACCAAAAAAAGCCCAACGCCCCTTCGGATCCACGGTTAGACTCGTCACCAGCACACCCTTTTGCAAAGGATAGTCCGTGCGAATTTGGCGATCGATTTCCCAAATGCTCACCACATCCCGATCCTCAGCCCCGGTTTGCGGGACCGATGACACCGCCAACACCCGAGCGGCACGGCGACTCACAGCCGTTAGCCGAGCCTCTCGTGCTCCATCTGGAAGCAACAACTGCTCACAAACAGGATGAGTCAGATGCACCTGTCGGATCAAACTGAGCAGGCTCACCGCTGCCCGTTCGTTTCGTGGATCCGTCCGCAGGGAGCGACAGTAATACAATACTGCATCAGGATAACGATCCCGTTCTTCAAACTGCCGCGCCATGACCGCGTCCGCTTCGGAATACGCAAAACGCATTTCCTCCCCCCGCCGATCTGCCTCCTGGCGGGCACTTTCAGCACGAAAATAAAGCAGTGTGCTCACCACTCCACCAGTTAGCAAAGCCAGCATCACCATCGCAAAAGCCGTTACACCGACCCGATGACGACAGGCGAATTTGCGCAACAAATAACCTGAGCTGGGTGGCCGCGCTTGGATCGGCAGGTCCGTCAAATAACATCGTATGTCTTCCGCCAAAGCGTCCGCACTGGCGTAACGCCGCACTGGATCGGCTTCTAGCGCCTTGAGCGTAATCCAATCCAGATCACCTTTCAACGAAGGATCGCGAGTGGAAGGCGCTGGTGCATCTCGCTCAAGAATGTCTCGCAGCAACTGATGCAGCGGTTTTTGCACCAGTTCAGCTGGAGCGATCAGGGGCTTCCCGGTGAGCAATTCAAACAAGATCGATCCCAACGCATAAACGTCGGAACGAGTATCCACCGCATCTCCACCGTGGGAAATCTGCTCGGGGCTGATATAACCTGGGGTGCCTACCAATTGATCGATGCCCGTGAAAACCGTGTGATCCCCCAGCGGCCCACCTTGCATGGCCTTGGCAATACCGAAGTCGATGACTTTGACGGTCACACCCCCATTTTCCTCCTCGGACACCATGACGTTGGAAGGCTTCAAATCGCGGTGGATGATGCCTTTTTGGTGAGCGTGATGCACCGCTGCGCAGACATCCAAAAACAATTCCAGCCGCCGTTTCACGGGCAACTGATGCCGAACGGAGTAGCGGGTCAGAGGTTCTCCTCGGACCAGTTCCATCACAAAGTACGGCCTGCCGTTTTCGGTTTGGCCCGCGTCCAAAACCCGCGAGATGTTGGGGTGCTCCATCAGCGCCAGCACCTGACGCTCGGCTTCGAAGCGAGCAATGACCTGGCGGGTATCCATTCCAGCCTTGAGGATCTTCAATGCTACCGTTCGCTGAATCGGCTGCATCTGCTCCGCCTTCCAAACCAGTCCAAATCCGCCCTCGCCCAGCTTAAACAGCAACCGAAAGCGCCCATCGATCCAACCTCCTTCCGACCTCCGGCCACCATCGGGAGCCATGCCTCGCTCCACAGTCGGCGAAGCACCGGAACGCGGTTCCGGCTGAGTAACCTCATCATTCATGGCCTCATCCATGGCAGCAGACGCTTAGCAGGAGTGCGTGGAGTTTGGCGTTTGGAGTTGAACCTTCACAGGGGTGATGTTGACCTCATCCGAGGCTTCACGCCACCAGAGAATGCGATTCGATAACGGACTCTCACCCCACCGAATCGCTAAGTCAAAATCTCCTGAATCGGCCGCTGGCTCTCCACTCCGGTGAGCCGGGCGTCCAGTCCCTGAAACTTGTAGCTGAGCCGTTCGTGATCGATCCTACAAAGCTTCAAAATGGTGGCATTGAAGTCGTTCAGATGCGCCGGATTCTCCACGATGTTGTAGCTGAAATCATCCGTCTCTCCATAGCTGACACCACCTTTCACTCCCCCGCCGGCCATCCACATGCAGAAATTCCTCGGATG
>JAGRPD010000257.1 GCA_020439875.1 Verrucomicrobiales bacterium | reverse complement strand
CAGGGCACCAATTGGAGCAACAAAGCAGGAGGATGGCGTAGTTCGAGTGCACTCAAAACCCAATTTGATAGCGACAAAGAGCGCGATGCAAACATCCGCACCTGGATCAAAGGGAGCGCCTTCCCCCAAGGCAGTGGCTACTACATCGATAACTCAGGTCACGTCGTCGTCACCCCTCCGTAACCGCGCCTAACGTCAACCCCTCCTCACCACCATGCACTCTTTCAAGCGCTCCTGTTCCTCCATTGATCGGTGGGTTTTTCTCACGTTGACGCTGCTCTTGACGAGCACCCAAGCTCAAACCGAGCGCCGAGTCATCACCTTTGACGACGCCCGATCCGTACCCGGATCTCCCACCAAGATCGACTTCCCCGATGCGACGGATCCCAAGCCGCAACCGACGAAAACGAACCCGATCTCCACTTCACCTCCTCCTCAGACCCCATCCGCAGCTCCCATCTATCCCGAGCGACTCCCCCTCGGATTCGCAGCCAGTTTTGTCGGTGAAGGTCCCTTGAAAAACCTCCCTTTCGTCTGGTCCCCTCAGGATCGCGGCTGGAGGAGCGCCACGCCTTACGTGCTCCCGCTCCAAGATGCGGAGGCCACTCAACTCTCGGACGAGGACCTGCAAGCGTTGACCACTTCCCTCCGACGCTCCGGAATGATTTTGGCCGAGTTCCAACTGCGATCCGACGAACAAGGCTACCTGGTGATCGGGCTGCCCAGGGTCGCAGCAGGAGTCACCTCAAATGACCCTGGCAGCAACACGGTCCGCAGGGACGATCGTCCCCCTGACACCCGAGATGTCATAATTTTTCGAGCGGGCTGGGTGGGACAAAGAGCCGTTTGGAACAGCAAGGCAAAGGGCTGGCGTAGTGTGGATGCGCTCAATACGCCCTTCGACGGCAAAGGCGAACTCGATGCAAACATCCGCGCCTGGATCAAAGGCAGCGACTTCCCCAAAGGCAGCAGTTTCCACCTCGATCCGGCAGGTCATGTCGTCGTCACGCCTCCGTGAGGCGAGCTTTTAGGGGAGATTGCTTTGCAGACCGAAGTGAAGACTCAGGGAGAGGCCCAAGGCGGCCAGCCATAGCCAAAACATGAGGCGGACGGAACTTTCTCGATGCCATACGTTCCACGCCGCGCGGCATTTGGAGGGGAGCTTGTAAAGCAGGCGAAAGATCCAGAGAAGGGGAACGACAGCGAAGATGAATTCCAGGAACCCTGTGGGCAGAGGGCCGCTCAACGGGCTCTCGCTGTCCATTTGGTCCGCCCAAGCCAATGGGATCATCCAGGCGAGTCCGAAAGCGACGGTCATCAGGTCTGCGAGGTAAAGCAAAGCTTGATGAAAGGGCTCCATGTTTTTCGATCCAGCGGGGAGGACTCAGCGTTCGCATTTTACCCCATCGGCACACCCAAATAAAGTGGGCTTTAAGGGACGAGGCGGCGACTTGAGACATTCCTGGGAGCCAGCGGGATCACCGCCCCAGGTCTTCGAGTTCCAGCGCGCGCTCGGGGGAGATGGCGCGGGCGCGGCGGAGGGCTTGGCGCACTTGCTCCTCGCGCACGGCGGGGGGGCGCGGGTCGTCGGGCAGGAGGGTGGCGGCGACGGCGGTGGCGAGGTAGTGGTTCGCCGCGCGCAGGGCGGCATGGAGGTCTTCGGCTTCGCCGGCGGGGAGCCGGCAGGAGGGGAAGCGGGCCTCGGGAAAACGTTTGCCCGCCCAGTTGAGAAAGCGCACGCCATAGAGGCCTTCGCGCGCGGGATTCACCACGGGGCCCAGCCAGGCGAAGCGCGGCTGGTCATCGGTGATGGGCGGTAGCGCGTCAAAGCCGGGGTGGGCGGCGCGCAGATCACCGAGCAACAGCATCTGCGCGTGACGACCGGACCGTAGAAAGGGCGAGCGGTCCTTGAGTCCGGCGGATTCGATGCGCTGGTCGAGTTCGGCCGCCGAGACGGCGAAGGGCGTTGCCGATCCGATGAGTCCGGCCACGGGTTGCAGCGGATCGAGGGACGAGCGCACCAGCAGCGCGTTGGGAAACACATCGAGAAAGGTGCGGATGATCCCGTCCGCCGTGCTGGAGCTGAGTTGATAACAAGGCAGCCAGATGCAAAACACGCCGGTGTCGTTGAGGCGCGCGCGGGCGAGTTCGAAGAATTCCCGCGAGTAAAGATGGGCGGTTCCCTCTTCGGCGGGGAAAAAGAGATCGCAGAGGATGGCATCGTAGGTGGCGGTGGAGCGGGTGAGGACTTGGCGTCCGTCATCGACCACGACCCGCGCGCGGGGATCGGCGAACAAGCGCTCATTCCATGGGCGAAAATGCTCGCGCGCCGCACCGACGACCTCGGGCACGAGTTCGATGGCGTCGAGTTGTGCGATGGGAAAATCGAGCGCGGCAGCAGCGGAAATGCCGGCCGCCATACCGATGGTGCACACCGTGCGTGGATGGGGATGAAGCAGCAGCGGTGCCCAGCTTTGGTGATGCTGTGAGTCCAGCGCGCGCCCGGTTCCGCTGAGCGTCTGGCGGCTGTTGAGCAGGATTTGCCGCGAGCCCTCTCGTTCCACCACGCTGACTGGGCCGTTGGGTCCGCATTGGGAATCGATGAGCCGCAGGTCGGGCGTGACACCGGGTGGCGGCAGCGGAGAAAGCGTCTGCCAAAGGCCCGCGATCAAAACTCCCAGCGCGAGGGGCCAGGCCCTGCCGAGTCGGCCCGAGGCCAATGCCACCAGCGCGTAACCCCAGGCGATGGCATGGGTGCCGCCCGCGAGCCCCGCGCGAGGCAGCAGCAGGAAAAGCGCGAGCGCGCCTCCCGCCGCAGCACCCAGCTTGTTCAGCGCAAGCGCCCAACCCAGCGTGCGACCTTCGCTCTGAAACGGCGCACCGAGCAGCTCCCAGGCCAGCGGAAACACACCGCCGAGACTGAACGCCACCGGCAGCAGCCAGACCGCGCAGCGAAGGACGATCTGCAATCCGAAACCCGCCGGTGAATCCGCTTCAAGGACCGGGGGATCCAGGCTGAGCGCGATGCCGAATTTCGGAACGAAAAACAAGGCCAGCGCGCCTGCGGCGGAAAAGCCGCGCAACAGCGTCTTCACGGCGAGCCCGCGCCGCCGCAGCCGTCCGGCCGCCAAGGCCCCCAGCCCGAGCCCGCCGATGAAGGCCGCCAGCACCGCGCTCATCGCATAAAGCGAACCCTCCAACACCTGCCGCACCCACAGCAGCAGCAGCGCCTGCGCAGCCAGGGCCAGCAAACCGGAACCCAACAGCAGCACCCAACCCAGCGGTGGGCTTTTTCCCACCGGCCGTTCGGGCGAGGCAACGCCACGCAGCGGTCCCGCCGTGCGCCAAGCCAGTCCACCCGCAGCAAGCTGCACCAGGGCGGCGATCCAAAACGTGCCGCCGATGCCGCATTCCCACGGCAGCCACATGCCGCCCGCGATCACCCCGACCGTGGCTCCAAACAGGTTCAGCGCGTAAAACGGCGCGCCTGCGGTGGCTCGCTCCTCCGGGCCGGGAACGAAGGCTTCCGCCAGGCAGGGAAAGGCGACGCCCGCAGCCAGTGAGGCCGGTCCCGCGAGCACGACCGCCAGCAGGACGCGCAAGCCATCCCCCTGCGGCAGGGCGGGCAGATGCGGCCAAAGACCGCGCGCAACCCAGAGGCACAGCAGCGCAGCCAGCGCGGCCAGCATTTCAAAGCCCGCATAAAGTCGCAACGGCGCGATTCCCGAGCGCAGCAGCCGCGCGCCGAGCAGATTGCCCGCGGCGGCGCAGGCAAAGAAGGTGCTGGTGACGAGTGTGGCGGCGGTGACGGTGTTGCCGCACCAGAGCGCCATCTCCCGCATCCACACCAGCTCCAGCGTGAGCACGCTGAAGCCTGACAGCCCCCAAAGAACCAGCATCCGGCGGCGCAAAGCGGAGGAGGAAAGGGAACGTCCAGGCATGGATGGGATGCGAGGATAAAGCCGCGCGGGCGCGCGTGTCAAAAAAGGGCGGAGGGAAGTTCGTCGCCATTGCAGGGAAGAGGGCCTCTGTTTTTCTTTCCGAAAGCTTTGCGGCTTGTGATTCGCAGCCGTAAACTCCGGCCCGTGAAAAGCTATCCCATGAAACAGGTCATTGGAATCTTGGGCCTCACGTTTGGGGTGATCGCTATCGGAGTGGCTATATTTCAAGACAATCTCCGGGAGATCACATCACCTCCGCCGGAAGAGCGGTCGCTGAAAGAGCTGGCTGTGAGCGCAGGCAAAAAGTTTTTGGCTGACAAGCTTCTTGAAGATCGCAGCCCCCCGGCACCGCCCGAAAAGGCGTCTGGATTGTTTTCTGGAATCAGCAACCGATATGATGCCGTAGCCATGGTTTATGCAGTGATGGGCTTCGCAGCCATGATCCTTGGGCTGATTTCATGGATCAGAAGGGATCACGTTCGAATATCCGGGGGAGCCGTGGCCCTTGGATTGATGGCTGTGGCGTGGCAATATGTTTTGGTTGGTGTCGGCATCGCCGTCGTCATCTTCCTTCTGGCCAACCTAAGTGCCTGATCGATCAGGCCAACTATTTTGCGTGGTGTCGCGGGCTGGGAAGTTGTGGGAGATCGCGGTTGCAGCCGAGCTGTCTTGATGGTCCGATCAGGATGATGAAGACGCTTTTTGGGAGCCTGATTGTGGGGTGGATTGGCTGTGGTCCGATGGCTTTGGCTCAGCCGCCGAATGTGGTGATTTTGTTTACCGATGATCAACGCTGGGATGCCTTGCATGCCAGCGGGAACGACAAGATTGCCACTCCCAATCTCGACTCGCTCGCCCAGCGGGGCACGCGGTTTGAAAATGCTTTTGTCACCCTCTCGATCTGCTCACCCAGCCGGGCGGCGATGCTGACGGCGCGTTACAACAGCGCCAATGGCTGCACCACGGTGGGCAAGGGGCGGATTCATGAGAAGGAGGTGACGTTTGCTCAGCGCTTGCGTGAGCGCGGCTATCGCACAGGCGTCACCGGCAAGTGGCATTTGGGAAATTCGCCCGAAGGCTGTGGGTTTGAATTCGCCAGCGTCTGCCAGAGCAATCGCGAATGGTATGGACGCAGTTTTGAGCGCAATGGCGAAAAAGTGATCGCGGAGGGTTTTGTGGATGACTTTGTGGTGTCGGAGTCGCTCGATTTCATCAATGGCTCCGTGAAGGAGCAGCGGCCTTTTGTTCTGTGGGTCTGCACGCAGGTGCCGCACATGGATCATCATCATGAGTGGCCCGCGCGACCGGAGTATCTCGATCAATATCACGCCCAATCGATGCCGCTGTCTCCCACGTGGCAAGATGATCTCACAGGCAAACCGGCGTATTTGAAGACCTCGCGCAGCCGCACGCAGGCGCTCAGTTACGGTTATGAAGAGGCGGAAGCCATCCGCGAGCACACCCGGCGATACTATGCCTCGGTGGAGCAGATGGATGCGGCTTTGGCTCCTTTGCTGCGGCGTCTGGAGCAACCCGACCTGCAGCCCAACACGTGGATTTTGTACATGGCAGACAATGGCTGGATGATGGCAGATCACGGCTTCACCAGCAAGGTGCTGCCGTATGAAGAGAGCATCCGCGTACCGATGATGATTGCGGGTCCTGAGACGCAGCCAAAGGTGGACCCGCATCTGGTGTTGGGCATCGATTTGAGCGCTACGATTTTGGATCTGGCAGGGCTGGCTCCTCCGCCGGAGATTCACGGGCGGAGTTTGCTGCCGCTGGTGCGCGGAGACGAGGCCGTGGCTTGGCGGACGGACTTTTTGTACGAAGCACCACAGCCTCAATTGGGCTCCAAACCGCTGTGGGCGGTGCGTGGGGAGCGGTGGAAGTACATTGAAACGAGGGTGTCTCCCGGAGAGAGCTTCGAGGAACTCTACGATCTGCGCACGGATCCGCAGGAGATGAAAAACCTCGCCGGTGAGCCGGCCTGGCAGGAGGAGGTGCGGCGGCAGGCTGCGCGGCTGCGTGAGTTGCGCTCGTCGCTGGCGAGATAGCGGTCCGACACAGGCTGGAGGCATCGGGTTCTGAAGAGTACTTCCGTCTTCAATCTCACCTTCCATCCCGAAACCACCTCTTTGAGGCCGTCGTCTTGCTCGAAGGAACATCGTGGTTCACCGTGGCATCATGAATCGACGCCTCTTTCTCACGACCACGCTCGCGACCTCAGCCCTTCGTCCGCTTTTTGCCGCAAATCCCGCAGCGGTGGCGGCGGAGCAAGCGCACACAGAGATTTGGCGGCGCTTCATCGATGCGCATGGCATCATGATCGACTTCACCGACTTGGAGGGGAATGTCTCCCTGCCCACGCCGGAGGAGTGCCGAGAGGGAAAACCCAACGCGCTCGGTTGGTGGTCGCCGATCGAAAATGGCGCGATGTTCAATGGGCTCTTCATGGATGCTGCCATCCTGCGCTGGAAGCGCACCCAATCGGACGACGATGCAGCCAAGGCTCGCAAACTCATGGAAGGTCTGCTCATGCTCAATTCCATCAGCGAGGTGAAAGGCTTCGTTGGTCGAGGCGTGAGCACGGACGGACGGTCGCATTACGCGATGGGTTCTAACGACCAGACCATGCCGTGGTACCTCGGCCTCTGGCGCTACTGGGAGTCAGGACTGGCCACGCCTGCCGAGAAGCAACGCATCACCCAGCATCTCGTTGAAACGACGGAAGAAGTCATGCGGCTAGGCTGGAAAATGCCGGCTGAGCCACCATTTGGCACACGAGGCAGCTTTGAGGGATTTCATTTCGAAGAAGTCGCTCGCAAGCTCTTTGTGATGAAGCTGCTTCACCGCGTCACCGCAGAGGAAAAATGGCGAACCCTCTATCACACGGAGCTGGACCTGCGCGGCGGTGAAACCGGCGAAAGCAAACGGCAGATCTGTCGCACGGGAATGAAGTTTTGGTATTCGCATCGGCACAACTGGACCTCCTGCGCGGCGGTGGGTGCGTTGCGCGGTTTGTGGGAGCTGGAGAGCGATCCCGCGCTGAAGGCGATCTATCGAGAAGGCCTCATCGCCACTGCCCATCTCGCCGCCGAGAGCTTGCCGCTGGCCCTGCAGTTCGACAATGCGGACACCAGTTATTTTGAAATGAACTGGCGCGTAATGAACGCGGAGTGGAAACCGCAGACCACCGAACAAGAAGCGCAAGCACTGGCCCAGGTGCAGATGAAAATGTTTCGCCAACTGGCCCCTCGTCGGGGCAAAGAAACCGCCTTCGTGCGAGAACCCTCCGCTGCGGCCTGGAACGTCATGCTCTGCCCGGATACCGACGTTTTGAAACAGCATGGGGCTGAGGTGCAAAAGCTCATCGCCCACTTCGATTACCGCAAACTTTACTACTCGCAGTTCTTCTGGGTTGAGGCCGCCTGGGAGCGTTGTTTGCTGGAAAAACTCGCCACTCCGTGAGGTCGAACCGCCCTCCGTCGGTACCTGCAGCCGTCAATCGATCAGACAAAAAATGGCTCCGGTGTCGTCATGGCATTGCAAACTTCCCTCAAACCCTCCTGCACCCATGAACGCCAACCCATCCACCTCCGCCACCCGAGTGAGCGATGAGGAAATCCAACAAGCCTCTCAGTGGGTGTATCCCCTGCGCGCAGAAATCGGACGTCATCTCATCGGTCAAACCGCGTTGGTTGATCGTCTCATCGCGGTGCTGCTGGTTCGCGGTCACGTGTTGCTCGAAGGTGTGCCAGGTCTGGCCAAAACGCTGGCTTTGAAAACGCTGGCTCAGCTGGTGGATGCCCGGTTCAATCGCATTCAATTCACACCCGACATGCTGCCGGCCGACATCGTTGGCACCCAGGTGTTTGATCCGCGTTCCGCCAAGTTTGAAGTGAAACACGGTCCCGTCTTTGCCAATTTCATCCTGGCCGATGAGATCAACCGCGCTCCGGCCAAGGTGCAGTCTGCACTGCTGGAGGCGATGCAGGAAAAGCAGGTGACCATCGGCGATCAGAGTTTCCGCTTGAGTGATCCCTTCTTCGTTTTGGCCACTCAAAACCCCTTGGAACAAGAGGGCACCTATCCTCTGCCTGAAGCTCAGTTAGATCGCTTCATCATGAAGATCCTGGTGGACTATCCCAGCATGGATGAAGAGATGGCCGTGATCGACGTCGCCGCCAACACGCGGGAACCTGCGGCGCTGACACCCGTGGTTTCGCTGGAGACGATCCGGTATGCGCAAGACGTGGTGAACCGCGTCTATCTCGATGACAAAGTGAAACGTTATATCGTCAGTCTGGTGCACGCCACGCGGAAACCGGATGACTTTGGCATCAAAATCGGTCCCTATCTCCGAGTCGGTGCCTCACCCCGCGCCAGCATTGCGCTCACCCTGTTGGGCAAAGCGCGCGCCTTCCTCGATGGACGCTCTTTTGTGACGCCCCATGACGTCAAGTCCATCGCTCCTGATGTGTTGCGACATCGCGTGGTGGTGTCTTATGAAGCGGAGGCAGAGGGCCTGGATGCGGAGCACTTCATCCGCGTGATCCTCGATCAAATGCCGGTGCCGTGATGGTAGTGGTAGGACGCGATCTGGAGCGGCAAACGGCTCCTCTCACCCCCCTGCAACGGTCATGAAACGATCTGCCAAACAGGCGAAAGCCGACGAGGAAAATGAAGCGCGCGCCGCCGCCATCATGGCGCGGGTGAGGCGCATGGATATCCGCACCCATCGGCTGGTGGATGACCACCTCTCCGGCAGCTACGCCAGCGTGTTCAAGGGGCGCGGCATGGACTTCGACCGCGTGCGCAACTACGTGCCGGGCGATGATGTTCGCGTCATCGACTGGAACGTCACCGCGCGCACCGGAGATCCCTTCATCAAAATCTTCACGGAGGAACGAGAACTCACGATCCTGCTGATGATCGATGTCAGCGCGTCCTCCGACTTCGGCTCCGGCAGCGCCAGCAAACGGGAACTGCAAACTGAGATCGCCGGCGTGCTGGCTGCCTCCGCCATTCGCAATCGGGACAAGGTGGGTTTGGTGTTATTCTCCGATGAGGTCGAACTCTACATCCCGCCAGTCAAGGGACGCACCAACATCCTGCGCGTGATCCGTGAAGCACTGTTTTTTCAACCGGAACATCGAGGCACCGATCTGGTCGGTGCGCTGGACTTCGTCAACCGCGTGCTGCGCCGTCGCGCCGTGGTGTTTTTGATATCGGACTTCCGCCTGACGCGGGCCGACGGCGCGAAGCAACTGCGCTCCAAACTCTCCGTCACAGGACGGCACCACGATGTGATTGCCGTTTCCGTCAATGATCCGCTCGAGGGCGAGCTGCCGGATGTGGGCATTCTCTGTGTAGAAGATGCGGAGACCGGGGACACCGTGGAGCTGGATACCTCCCGCGCGAAAGTGCGCGAAAGCTACCGCGAGCGAGCGCAACAACGGCGGCAGGACATGAACGCCGCGATTCGCGGGAGTGGCGTGGATCACTTGGAGGTCACAGCGGCAGAGGGTTGGCTTCCGCAGTTGATCGAATTCTTCCGCCGCAGGAGGACCCGCGCGTGAAGGCTCGATGCTCAGCGATTTTCCTCGCCTCAGCGGCGATGCTGACGCAGGGGCTCGGAGCCGCATCGGCTCCCGGGATGCCCAGCGCGGAAGAGGACATTCGGGGGCCGAAAGCGCTGGTGGAAATTCCCGCACCACCCCCACCCGCAAACATCGCTCTGTGGATTGGCGTCGCCATTGCGGTTCTGGTGTTAGCCGCGTTGTTATACGGGATCTTGCGGCGACGGCGTGCGGAGGTCGTCACGCCAGAGCAACGGGCGCGGCGCGATTTGAGCCAATTGATGCGGGAAGGCAGCGGTCTGTCGGCAGAGGCTTTTGCAGCGGCGGCGAGCGGCATCTTGCGACGCTACATTGAAGCCCGTCATGGCTTTGCGGCACCGAAGCGTACCTCGGAGGAGTTTTTGCAGGAAGTGCTGGCCGCGCCTACGACGGTGCTGGCGTCGCAGGTGGATGCGCTGCGTGGTTTTCTGCGTGCCTGTGACATGGCGAAGTTTGCCGGCTCTGATCTCGACACCGCGCAGCGTGAGGATCTCATCTTCAAAGCCCGTGCCTTTTTCGATCTCCAACCTTCCACCGAGGAGGCCGCGAAATGAACGATACCGCTTTTCAATTCGCGCAGCCCGCCTGGCTCTGGCTACTGCTGGCGCTACCGGTGATCGCCTTCCTGCGGGGGCGTCCCGGTCGCACGGTGGCGCTGAGGTTGCCCTCCATCTCGGACGCCCGCGCGGCTGGCAGCCGACCCCGTTCGCGACCCGGCGGGCTGCTGCTGGCGCTGCAAATGCTCGGCCTCGCCCTGCTCATTGTGGCGATGGCGCGCCCGCAGCTGGGGCGGGGACGCACCGAGGTGGAGACGAGCGGCATCGACATCATGTTGGCCATCGATGTCTCAGGATCGATGGAGGCACTGGATTTCAAAATCGAAGGCCAAGCCGTGAACCGCCTGGAGGTGGTGAAAAAAGTGGTTGACCAGTTCATCGGAGAACGCCCAGGGGATCGCATCGGCATGACGGCGTTTGCGGGTCGGCCCTATCTCGTGAGTCCGCTCACTCTCGACCACGAGTGGTTGCAAAAGCGTCTGGATGAAGTGCAGATCGGCCGGGTGGAAGATGGCACCGCAATTGGTTCCGCCATTGCTTCCTCCGTCAATCACTTGCGGGATTCGGAGGCGAAGTCGAAAATCGTCATTCTTCTGACCGACGGCGTGAACAATGCGGGAGCGGCCAATCCCGCCACCGCAGCGGAAGCCGCCAAGACCTTGGGCATCAAGATTTATACCATCGGTGCGGGCATCAACGGACAGGCACCGATTCCTGTGCGAGATGCTTTTGGCCGCAGGCAACTTGCCATGACGGAGGTGGAGATCGATGAGGAGTCTCTCAAACAGATCGCTTCATCCACCGGCGGACGTTACTTCCGCGCGACGGACACGGACTCGCTCGAAAACATCTATCAAGAGATCAACCGGCTGGAGACGACCAAGCGCAAACTGAAAAAATATCAGGACTACGAGGAGCTGTATTTGTATGCGCTGCTTCCTGGATTGCTGCTCCTGCTGCTGGAGCGGCTGCTGGCAGAGACGCGCTACCGTCGGCTGCCATGATGAACCCTTTTCCCCCTGACTCCCATGGATGACGCAACGCTGCAATTCGCCCGACCGCTCTGGCTCGCCGCAGGCCTACCGCTAGCGGCGCTGGTCTTGGCCGCCTTCCTTCGGGCTGATCGCCGACGCCGAGCCGATCTGGCGAAGCTGGCCCATCCGCGCTTCCTCGAGCGACTGCTGGCGGGCTGGTCACCGACGCTGCGCTGGATCCGCCGCAGTCTTTGGCTGGCGGCCATCCTGGCTCTCAGCATCGCCGCTGCGGGACCGCGCTACGGCTTCGAATGGCGCGAGGTCAAACGCCGAGGCATCGACATCCTCTTTGCCCTCGATACCTCACGCAGCATGTTAGCAGAAGACATCAAACCCAATCGGCTGGATCGCGCGCGGCTTGGCATTCTCGATTTTCTGGATCAGCTGCAGGGAGATCGCGTGGGCCTCGTACCCTTTGCGGGAACGGCCTTCGCCCTGTGTCCATTGACGTTGGATTACGACGCCTTCCGCGAGTCTTTGAACTCAGTGAATACCGACATGATTCCGCGTCCCGGCACCGACATCGCCAGCGCCATTCGCGAGGCCGATCGCCTCTTTGACAAAGAAGGCAACAACCACCGCTTCCTGGTCCTCATCACCGATGGCGAGGACTTGGAGGGAGACGCCGTGAGCGCCGCTGAAGAGGCGGCGAAAACAGGAACCACCATTTACACCGTGGGCGTCGGGGATCCCAACGGCCAAACCATTCCGATCCGAGATCGCTTTGGTCGGCAGGATCTGGTGCGGGATGCCTCGGGCAATGTCGTCACCACCAAGCTCGACTCCACCACGCTGCAAAAAATCGCCGAAGCGACGGGCGGCATTTACGTGCCATTGGGAGCTGGGGCCGAGGGCTTGCAAACCATTTATCAAGAGCGTCTTTCCATCGCACCGAAGACGGAGATGGAGCAGAAGCTGGAGAAAAAACCGCTGGAGCGCTTCCAGTGGCCGTTGGGATTGGCCCTGTTGATGCTGATGCTCCAAGCCATCATGGGTGAACGAAAACCGCAACGCAAGAGCACCGCGCTCGCCTCCGCCGCACGGCGTCATCTGCCACCGACGGTGGCAACGGTGATTCTGCTTTCGGCTTGGGCCGTCCAGGCTGCGGTGCAACCTCAAGTCGAAGGCTACAACTCGGGCACCTCGGCCTACAGCCAGGGCGAGTTTGAGCAGGCAGCGGAGAAACTGCGTTCGTCCTTGGACAACGCCGATTTGGAGCTGCAACAGAAGGCCTACTACAACCTGGGTTGTTCGCTTTATCGCAACGGTCAAACCCACGCCGCAGAGGATCCTGAGCAAACCCTCAAAACCTGGAAAGAATCACTCAAAGCGTTTGAAGATAGCTTGGCCCTGAATGCGAAGGACGCCGACGCGCAGTACAATCGAGATTTTGTGAAACGGAAAATTGAGGAACTGGAACAGCAGCAAAATCAAGATCAGAAGAGTCAGGATCAACAGTCCCAAGATCAAGAGAGCAAAGACCAGGATCAAAAAGACCAGCAGAACCAGGACTCCAAAAACCAGCAGTCCCAAGACCAAAAAGACTCCCAGCAGCAGAACCAAAGCGGTGAGTCAAAAGACCAGCAGCAGGGCAAAGACTCCAAAGATCAGCAGTCCATGGATCAAAAGGGTTCCGAGCAGGAGCAGCAAAACC
>JAGRPD010000024.1 GCA_020439875.1 Verrucomicrobiales bacterium | reverse complement strand
ACCTACCGCAACTGGGTCATCAACGCTCTCAACGCCGACATGCCCTACGACCAGTTTGTGAAAAACCAACTGGCCGCCGATCAGCTCGCCCCTGCTGAGGCGGTGATGCAGGTCTCGCTCGCAGGAGCCCCGCTGAAGCCAGCGCCCGAGGTCCGCAACCTCGCCGCTTTGGGTTTCCTCACCGTGAATGATCGCTTCCTCGGAGATCGCGCCCTTCAGACGGATGATCGCATTGATGTCGTCGGACGAGGTCTGCTCGGACTCACCATCGGCTGCGCCCGCTGTCACGATCACAAATACGATCCCGTCAGCAGCGTGGATTACTACGCTCTCTACGGCGTCTTCAATAGCTCCGAGGTGCCAGATGAAACTCTGATGCCCGTCATTGGCCGCCCCACCGATGATGGCGCGGTATCCGAGTTTCAGAAAAAAGTGTCCGAGGTGGAGGGTCGCATGCAGGCCTTTCGCTCGGAGGTGCTGGAGGACGTGCGGCAGCCCGAACGCTTGCGTGACTATCTCGTTTTCGTGCAGCAAAACCTCAATGCCGAGTCCGCCGCTTTTCGCGGAGCAGCGGGCAAGGCCATGATGCGGGATCGCTTCGCCGAACGTTGGCGCGACTTTTTGAAGCGATTCAGCGCGACGGAAAAACCCCATCCCGTGATGTTTGCGTGGCGCAAATTCTCGGAGATCCCCGCCGCTGAGTTTGACCAAAAGGCACCGGCGATTTTAGCCGCCGTGAAGGCCGCTCCCGAAGCCGAGTGCAACCGCGTCGTGGCTGAGGCTCTAACCAAGCGCGAAGGAGGGGTGCACTCTCTCACCGATGTCGCCGACGTGTACGGTCGCTTGTTTGTCGAGCATCTGGGCGATCAACCGCTGGCCGACAAGCAGCACGAATCGATCCGCGCTCTGATGCGCGGCGGCGTTGCTCCCATGCAGATCGAGGTCGGTCAGGCCGATGGCTTTTTCACCCGCAAGGATCGGGACAAGATGACCAAGATGGAGAACGAGATCAAAAAACTCGAGATCGAGGATCCCGGTGCTCCCTTCCGCGCCATGGTGATGACGGACAAAGCCAAACCCGCCAATCAACGAGTCATGATTCGTGGCAATCCCGGTCGTCTGGGCGATGCCGCCCCACGGGCTTACCCTGCATTTTTTGGAGGTCAACCCTTCGAGCACGGCAGCGGACGCTTGGAGCTGGCAGAGCGGGTCGCCAGCCAAGACAATCCCCTCACAGCACGCGTGCTGGTCAATCGCGTCTGGATGCATCACTTCGGCAAGCCCTTGGTCAGTCAGCCCAGCGATTTCGGAGTACAAACCCCGCGCCCGGTGCAGGCGGAGTTGTTAGATTGGCTGGCTGCACGGTTCATGGAAGAAGGCTGGAGCATCAAAAAACTCCATCGTCACATCCTCAATAGCCGCACCTACCGTCAGAGTAGCAACGTCACACCGGTCAAACGCGAAAAAGATGCCGACAACGCCTTACTCAGTCGCATGAATCGGCAACGCCTCGATTACGAATCCCTGCGGGATGGCATGCTTCAAGTCACGGGTTCTCTGGATCTCACTCGCAAGCCAGGACGCGCTGTGCCTCTGAGCGCCGCCGAGGCAGATCAATGCCGCAGCATCATGCTGCTGGTGGATCGGTACGAACAGCCCACCGTCCCCGCCATGTTCGACTTTGCCAACCCTGACTCCCACACCCCGGAGCGCTTCGTCACCACCGTACCGCAGCAGACGCTGTTTTTGATGAATAGCCCCTTCATGCGGCAGCGTGCCGACGCGCTCGCCGCAACCTTGCCCGTGCTAGGCAGCACACCCGATGCCAGCACCATCCAGACCTTGTTTGAGCGCGTGCTGACCCGCCCCGCCAGCGCAGAGGAGGTCGAGCTGGCGGGCCGCTTCCTCGCGGACGCGACCACCATGAGCGCACCTCGCGACCATTGGGAGTACGGCACCTTCAAACTCAAGCTGGACGAAAAAGCGGGCAGCCAACCGCAGTTCGCCGAATGGATCCGTTTCAAAACCTACGAGGACAAAAATCATCGCTGGTCTCCCACCGGCAAAGTCCCAGATCCTCAATGGTCCTACGCCTTCCTCACCAACACCACCGGCCACGCCGCCGGAAGCAACCTCTGCCCGACCGCCCGCTGGCAGGCACCTGAAGATCAAACCCTTCATTTCCGTGCCGAAATCAAACGTCCCAGTGAGCACGGCAACGGCATCCGCGCTTGGTTGGTGAGTGATCGCCAAGGCGTCTTGACAGAAGCCTCGGTCGCCCCCAATTCCACCGCCGTGCTCACCAAAAGCGCTGTTTCCGTGCGCGCGGGCGAGTGGATCAGCCTCGTGTTTGATGCGATCCAAGGCGAAACCAGCCACGATTCCTTCAACTGGTCCCTTACCGTCCACCAAGCTGACAACGGCCAGCTCCTCACCGACTCCAAAGCCGACTTTTGTGGTCCCAACGGACGCCCGATTGACGGACGCCTCCCCCCGCAATCACCTCTCTCCCAACTGTCGCAAGTCATGCTCATGAGCAATGCCTTTCAGTTTGTGGATTGACCCTCCCAGAAAAAATCGCTGCTCACACGCACGAACTTCTTGGCGGATTTTGGTTGGTGATGGGCGGAGAAATTTTGTCCACCTACCTCACCCTCAGGTGCTTGTCATTTCCGCACTGCATGTTCATCATTGCCTCATGACTGAAGGCGACGAGGACGCTCTGCACCAACCGCACGACAAGCTGTTCATCCAGGGCTTCAGTGATCCTGTCAATGCCGCAGCGCTGTTGAGGACGATGTTTCCGGAGGAACTTTCGGCTCAAATCCACTGGGCGGCCTTGGAACTTCGAAATGGATCGTTCATTGATTCCCAGTTTCGCAAGAGCCAGACGGACCTTCTCTTTGCCACCACCCTGGGCGGCAGCGGGTGCCGGTTGCACATCATTCTCGAACACCAATCCAGCCCAGATCGCCTGATGGCACTGCGGCTACTGCGTTACCAATTGCGCATCTGGGAAGCTTTTGACAAAGAGCACCCCGGTGCGCCACTACCCATCGTGCTGTCTGTCGTGCTCGCTCACAATGGCAGCCGCTGGGAGGTTTCACAGCGGTTCGCCGAATTGCTGGATGTGCCTCCAGATTTGGCTGGTGTGTTACGCCCCTTCATCCCGGATTTCACCTTTGGCCTGATGCAGCTAGCCGAGATGCCGTACGAATCCCTCCCAGGCACTCCCGCAGGAATCCTTGTCTTGCGGGTGATGAAGGCCGAACGGCTCAACCAGTTGCTCAATCAAGCCGTGTGGGATGAGACCCTGCTGGAGCAAACACCGGCGGAACTCTTTGAACTCATCCTACGCTACATGCTGGCTACAGAGATTGACAAGAGGGCCTTTGAAACTAAAATTCAAGAGCTTCAGAACCCCATGACTCGGACCACAGCCATGTCACTCGCCCAAGTCTATCGCCAGGAAGGCCGTCAAGAGGGCCGTATGGAAGGCCGCATGGAAGGTCGGCAAGAGGGCCGCCAGGAAGGCCGCCAAGAGGGCCGCATGGAAGGCAGTGCCACCCTAGCTTTGCGGTTGATCCAAAAAAAGTTTCCCGCCATCCTCGCCCAGGCCGAGCCGTTGGTGAAACGTCTGGATGAGGAACAACTGCTGGCCCTGGCGGAAGCAATCCTGTTCTTCCAGAGTGAGACCGATTGTTTGAAGTGGCTCCAACGTGCTGGGGTGTGATTGGCAGCATCGACAATGACCGTAGCCGGAGTGGAATAGCGCCAGGAGACAGCGGATCCGTATCGGGCACCCAAAACCACCCAAGTACCAACTTGAACGAGTTTGTCCTACGCCATCACGCTCTCGCGCAACGAACGATCATCATCGAGGTGACTGAAACACGAAGGTCACATCCCGAGTCAAGGTCCGCTGGCCATTGCTGAGCAGGTTGCCGTTGTCATCGTAGCTGAGGCTTCGAACGGCACTCGAAGTTGGGGGTGCCAGGGAGCGGAGCGACCACGACTGCGATTTGTGGCGACGCTCTTTCCCAATCGTCGTCCCAATCATCGTCTATAAACTCCTGGAGCAGACCGACGCGGGCGGTGGTGCGGCGGTGCGCTTAAGGTTTGCGCACGAGTTCCGCGCCTTGGGCTGCGGTGACTTCTTTTTTCCAGCCTTCGATGGTGTTTTCTCCCAACTCGACGCGTCCGCCATCATGAACCCAAACGGCTTGATTGACGGGCGGTTTGGCCGTTGGGCTGTTGCGGATGAAATGATTGCCGGAGACTTCGGCCCGGCCTTTGACCAGAATGGCGGCGATCCCACCGCCGCGAATCGTGTTGCCCGTGATCGTGGCGCGGCTGCCGCCGAGCACCGCGATCATGGGCGGCATGCCGCTCTCCCGGGAGAGTTCGTTCCCTTGAATCACCGCCTCCGAGCCACCGACGACACCGATGGCGACGAGCTTGTTGTTGAGGATTCTGTTGTTCCGCAAAGTGGGACGCGCCCCCTCTTCGACACCGATGCCGGCCATCGCATTGTCGCGACACTCGTTGTTGTCCACCACGGGTCGCGTTTCCGCTCCCGTGCGGATGCCTATGCCAGCGCGGCGATTGTGGAAGCAACGATTGCCCGCGACGTTCGGTGACGAACCTTCGCTGATGCCGATGCCTGCGCGAATGTTGTCGTGGCAGTCGTTGTTGCGAATGATCGGGCTGGCGGCGTCGCAACCGATGCCGGCGTGAAGGTTTTCGAAACAGTGGTTTGCTTCGATGATGGCGGTGGAGCCCGCCATGGAGCCAATGCCGCCGCTCATGTTTCGATAGCAGACGTTGTGGGCAATCACCGGAGCGACCTTCTGGTCCGGCGCTCCGGTGATGGCGATGCCGGTGTAGCCGATGTGGTGGACGATGTTGTTGCGAACGGTGCAGGTGGTGCGGGCGCTGATGCCTGGCGCGCCGGGTTGGCCGATGTGCTCGTGGGATTGCTCGGAGCCTTGGGTCTCATTGTCGTGCTTCCATACGTCCTCATCGTAATGGCCGAAGCCGGTGATGGTGAAGCCATCAAGGGTGGCTTGGGGGGCCATCTCCACGCCGGGGCCGGGTTTGCCACCGCCATCGATCACCGTCGATTCCGCGCGGAGCAGGCCGAGCTTGCCCGCCGTGTCGTCACCCTCGCTGCGGAGGTTCACGCCCTCGCGCATTCGAATCGATTCGTGATAGGTGCCGGCGGCGACCCAGACGGTTTGTCCGGGAACGGCGGCATCGATGGCGGATTGAAGGGTGGCATGGTCAGCCGGGACACGAAGCGGTTTGGGCTCGGCTTGAAGGGGCGATGCCATCAACCACAGCAGCCAAAAGCCGTGCGAGAGGAGAGACGTGTTCATGGGCGGTTGATAAACTCGTCGAGATTGAGCAGGACACGGGCTGTGGCCGTCAGGGCAGCGGCTTCGATGAAGGTGGGCGGTGGGGGAAGGTTGGCTTCGGAGGTGAGATCGAAGGCGAGTTGGGGATTCGCCTTGAATCGCCGAAGCTGCTCGGTGTGAAACGTCTTGAGGCGGTCGAGTTCCTCCGCGCGCGGGCGGCGGTTGAGAATCTCGCGAAACAGGAAGGGCAGGGGTTGACCGGGGCTTGTCAAAGCGCGCTGCGCCAATGCCTCCGCAGCCTCGATGAAGACGCCCTCGTTCAACAGGGCCAGGGCTTGAAGCGGGGAATTGGTGCGGTCGCGATGGACACAGGCTTCGGCGGCATCCGGCGCGTCGAAGGTGGTCATCAGCGGATAAAGCGTGCTGCGCAGGGTGATGATGTAGAGGCTGCGGCGGTAGCGCTCCGAACCGGGGCTGGCTTTCCAACCTTTCGACCGGCCCACATCAAAGAGATCCTCGGGCAGGGGCGGACGGAAGCTGGGGCCGCCGATGGAGGGCGTGAGCAAACCGCTCACGGACAGCGCGGAGTCGCGCACGATCTCGGCTTCGAGTCGCAGTCGGTTTTGACGGGCGAGCAGGCGGTTGAGCGGATCGATCTCGGTGAGGTCATCGCGATGCGCGGCGCTTTGCCGGTAGGTGGCGGAGGTGACGATGAGACGGATCAGGGCCTTGCGTGACCAGCCGCGGGCGATGAATTCGGTTGCGAGCCAATCGAGCAATTCGGGATGACTGGGCGACGCTCCCGTGGTGCCAAAATCGTCTTCGGTGGCGACGAGGCCGGTTCCGAAAAGACGGCTCCAGAGGTGATTCACGGCGACGCGCGCGGTGAGGGGATTGTTTTTTGAAACCATCCACCGGGCCAGATCGAGACGAGTGGCTTCCGCTGTGCCGGTCGCTTTTTTCAGCGGCGTGAGGTGCGATAGGCTGGCTGGGACCACATCAGGACCCTGACGCGCGTAATCGCCGCCGAGATGGACGTAGGTCTGGCGGCGGTCCTTGGTGACTTCGGCGAGGATTTGCGCCTTGGTGCCGGGTTGCTCCTTGTCCTGCGTGTTGTTGAAGAAGGCGTAGAAGCTGTAGTAATCGCGGATGGTGATGGGATCGTACTTGTGCGTGTGGCACTGCGCGCAGCCGAGGGTGAAGCCCAGCCAAACGCGGCCGGTGGTGTTGACGCGATCCGCCAGGTTTTGAAAACGGGCGAGTTCCTTGTCCACACCCGCCTCGGTGTTGAGCGCGGCGTTGCGGTGAAAACCGGTCGCGGTGAGTTGCGAAGGCGTGGGCTCGGGCAGCAAATCACCGGCGAGTTGCTCGATGGTGAATTGATCAAAGGGTTGGTCGCGATTGAAGGAATCGATCACCCAGTCGCGGTAGCGCCAGGCCTCGGGTCGTGCGCCGTCGCCGAGGAAGCCGTTGCTGTCGGCATAGCGCGCCATGTCCAACCAGTGCCGCCCCCAGCGCTCGCCGAAGTGGGGCGATGCCAGCAGGCGAGTGACGAGGTGGTCGTAGGCGCGGTCATTCTTTGCGCAATCGCGTTCGAACTTTTTTACCTCGCGCGGAGTGGGCGGCAGGCCGGTGAGATCGAGGGACAGTCGGCGAATCAGGGTGGCGGGATCGGCTTCGGGTGCGGGCTGGAGCTGATGTGTGTCGAGCTTGGCGCGGATGAAGCGATCGATGGAATTCCGCGCGCCCTCCGCTTTTTTGGGAGTGGGCGGTTGGGGATGGTGGATCGGTTGAAACGACCAGTGCTCCTGATACTCGGCCCCTTCGTCGATCCATTGCCGCAGCACTGCGCGTTCTTCTTTCGTCAGCGGCTTCGGAGACGACGGCGGCGGCATGATCTC
>JAGRPD010000256.1 GCA_020439875.1 Verrucomicrobiales bacterium | reverse complement strand
GGTGGGTGCGCTTCGGGGTATTCGAAAACGCGGCCTTCGTAGTTGCGCAGGAGGGTGCGGTTTTCATCCCGCATGAGGACGTAGTCGGGATTGACGGGGACTTTGCCGCCGCCGCCGGGGGCGTCGATGACGAACTGAGGGACGGCATAGCCGGTGGTGTGACCGCGCAGGGCCTGGATGATCTCGACGCCGCGAGAGACAGGGGCGCGCAGGTGGGAGGAGCCCTGGATGAGATCGCACTGATACAGGTAGTAGGGGCGGACGCGGCACATGAGGAGCTTGTGAACGAGGCTCTTCATGATCTCGGGGTCGTCGTTGACGCCTCGGAGGAGGACGCTCTGATTGCCCATGACGATGCCGTGATCGGCCAGGCGGCTGAGAGCGGTGTGGACTTCGGTGGTGAGTTCCCGTGGGTGATTGGCGTGGATGCTGAGAAAGAGGGGGTGGTGCTTGCGCAGCATCTGGCAGAGTTCGGGGGTGATGCGCTGGGGGAGGAAAATGGGGATGCGACTGCCGATGCGGATGAACTCGATGTGAGGGATGGCACGCAGGCGGGTGAGGAGGCGGTCGAGTTTGGCGTCGGTGAAGAGCAGGGCATCTCCGCCGGAGAGGAGTACGTCGCGCACTTCGGGGTGCTGCTCCAGGTAGCGGATGGCGGCGTCAAATTCGGTGTGCAGCTCCTGCTCGCCCGCGCCGGAGACGACGCGGCTGCGGGTGCAATACCGGCAGTAGGCGGCGCAGCGGTCGGTGACGAGAAAGAGGACGCGGTCTGGGTAACGATGGACCAGACCGGGGACGGGCATGTGGGAGTCTTCGCCGCAGGGATCGGCCATTTCATCGGGGTTTTCCCAGGTCTCTTCGATGCGGGGAATGACCTGGCGGCGGATGGGGCAGTCAGGGTTTTCGCGGTCGATGAGGTTGAAAAAATGGGGGGTGATGGCCATGGCCAGCTTGTCTCCGGAGAGCAAGACGCCGGCGCGTTCTTCAGGGCTGAGGACGAGGTGCTGCTCCAGCTGAGCCAGGGTGGTGATGCGGTGTTTGAGCTGCCAGGAGTGGGAGTCCCACTGCTCCTGAGGAATGTCCGCGTCGGCCCAGTAGCCCGGGGCATGGGAGCGGAAGGCTTTTTCCGGCAGATCGGCAGCAGGGCGCGGCGGGAGCGGATCCCTCGTGGCTGAGGAAGGTGCGGCGGAGGTGGGGAGAGGGATGGCGCTGGCCATGGTCAGGGGGAAAGAACGGGATTGGAGGCGCGTGTCAACTGGCGGGGAAGGGGTCGCGTCGAGGGTTGCGTGGAGGAGAAGGAGCGTTAGTCTTGGCCGGCATGCATCTGCTCACGTTGCTCAAGGAATTGGTGCACCCACCGGTGTGGCAGGTGCTGTTGCTGCTGAGCCGGACTCAGGGCATGTCGGTGCGTGAGCTGTGTGCGGAGATGAAGATGAGCTACATGGGGGTGAAGCAGCACTGCATGGAGTTGGAGAAAAAGCGTCTCTTGGATACGTGGCGGAGGCCAAAAGCGACGGGGCGGCCTGAGAAAATCTACCGGTTGACGGAGCGGGCGACGCGTTTGTTTCCCGAGGTGGGGAGCGATTTTTCCCTGGCGCTGCTGGAGCGGGCGGATGCGGTTTTTGGGGAGCGGGCGGCGCAGAAGCTTCTGTTCAGCTATTTTCAAGAGCTGGGGGCGCGCTGGAAGCGGCAGGTGACCGCGGCGGATCTGGAGGGCAGGCTGCAGCAGGTGCTGCGGCTGCGGGAGGAGGCGGGATACCTGAGTGAGGTGCGGCGGGATGAGAGTGGGCACTGGCAGTTGGTGGATTATCAATGTCCGATGAGAGAGGTGGCCCGGCAGCATCCCCTGGTGCGGGAGCTGCAACGGGAGTGTCTGGAGGAGCTGCTCGGCATGGCGGTGAAACAATCGGTGGAAGATGATGGCAATCTGGAGCGTGTGGTTTATTTCCCCATGGGTTCCTCAATTTCTTCGGTCTCTTTTTCCAACTAATGCGTGTGGTTTCTTTTTTGTCGGTGCTGCGAGCCAGCAGTGTGGGTTTGATGGTGGCGTTCAGTTTGGGGAGCTGTGAGACGGCGCGCCCGACCCCTGCGAAAAAGGCGGTGTCCGAGAAAAAGCCGCAGTGGCAGCGGGAGACGGGAGCGCGCCCCTATGAGGTGCTGCTGGCGCATTACGGGACGAAGCAGCAGGTCGATGAAATGGCCGCCGAGTTGGGAGATCGCCAGCGCGGTCGGCGTGGCACGGTGCGGCTGGGCAATGGCACGGTGTCGGTGGGATTTCGCTCCGGCAAGGGGCGGCGGCTGCCCGTGGTGGAATGCGGGGGACGGCTGCTGGTGGTGGGGGAGCCAGGGCAGGAGTTTCAAATCGAGGTGGTGAATGAGCTGGGGACGGCGCTGGAGGTGATGCCGCGGGTGGATGGTGAGGATCTGGAGGCGCGGGATGCCGCCAGCTGGGAGGCTGCGGGTGTGGTGGTGCCGGCCCACGGACGGCACGTCTTTGCCGAGCGGCGGACGCAGGAAGGGCGGGCCGAGCGCTTGAAATTCGGCACCTCCCAGGGCGTGGAGACGCTGCATTTGCTGCCCTTTGCGGGGACGGTGGGGAAGGTGGCGGTGGCCGTTTTTCTACCGGGAGAGGATGTGCCCAAGTCTCTGACCCAGCCCCGGCGTCCACGCGCGCAGGCGGTGTGGAAGCCGCATTCGGGCACTCCGCCGAATCAGGCTTCGACCCCGTTTCTCATTCCGTATCAGTTCCGTTGAGGGCTCTCGCGCGGCGGCGCGTGGGGGAGGATTGGTGGAGGGCGGGCTTGCTCCACGCGGCGGGATGGCGTTTGATGAGGCTTCATGAACTCGCTGCCTCCGGTGAAGATAAAACGGCCCGCTTCCGTGTTGGTGCGGGATTTTTTTGAGCACAATCAGGAAGATCTGAAGCTGAGAATGGTGGGGACGGATGATGGCCTGTCGCGGCGGATTCTGGAGCCATCGGTGAATCGTCCGGGTTTGGCGTTGAGCGGCTTCTTCACCTACTTTGCCTACAAACGGGTGCAGGTGATCGGGAACTCGGAGCTGTCGTTTTTGGGAGGATTGAAGCCGGAACTGGCTCGCCAGCGGTTCAGCCAGCTCTGCTCTCAGGACATCCCGTGCATCGTGTTGGCGCGTGGTCGGATGATCCCGCAAGATTTGATCGAGATCGCCAACGAGGCGGGCATCACGGTGATGCAGACGAGCATGATCACGATGAAGTTCATCAATCAGGCGACGATCAAGCTGGACTATCACTTTGCCCCGATGACGCTGATCCACGCCTGCTTGGTGGACGTGCAGGGCATCGGGGTGCTGGTGCAGGGAGACAGTGGGACGGGCAAGAGCGAGGCGGTGATCGGCCTGCTGCAGCGGGGTTGTAGCTTGGTGGCGGACGATGTGGTGCGGCTGCGGCTGATCGAGGAGCGGGATGTGGTGGGCTCGGCTCCGGAGACGACGCAAAACATGATCGAGATCCGCGGTCTGGGCATCCTCAATGTGGCGGCGCTGTTCGGAGTGGGGGCGGTGCGGCTGACGAAGCGGGTGGATCTGGTGGTGCGGCTGCGGGCAGGCATCGAGACCAGCGAGCTGGAGCGCGTGGGGATGGGGGAGCGGAAAGTGCCGCTGATGGGGATTGACACGCCGACGGTGGAGATCCCCGTGGCTCCGGGGCGAGATGTGGCCAGTTTGATCGAGTTGGCCGCGCTGAACTACAAATTGAAGGCCTTTGGCTACAATAGCGCGGTGGATTTTGACCAGCGGCTGCTGAAAAAGATGGCGGATCGTCAATTGGGTTGACCTGTGGGGTGTGGCAGCGTTTCTTGGGGCAGCCCGAAAGGTGCGTAAAAGACCGTGCAGAAAGACTTTGTGATCCAGAACAAGATGGGCATGCACGCCCGTCCGGCAGCGCAGTTTGTCAAGTGCGCTAGTCGCTTCAAGTGCGACATCTGGGTGGAGAAAGATGAGGAGCCCGTCAATGGCAAGAGCATCATGGGTTTGATGATGCTGGCCGCTGGCCGCGGGGAGACCATCTCCATCACCACCGAGGGAGAAGATGAGGAGCAGGCGATGGCGGAACTGGAAGCCCTGGTGACCAGTGGCTTCGGGGACTCGGAGTAGCGGTCTGGCCCAGCGGTTCGTCGGCGCAGGAGCCGGCGAAACGGGGCTGACCTCAGCCTAACCCGAGATCGAGCCGTAGGCCCATCATTGACGAGCGCGCGGATTGCGGGAGAATGGGGGGCGTTGACAGCTTCATCCGTCCCCACAGAGTCTCGCCAATGGCATGGTCTCCCGGTTTCCGGGGGGCTGGCTCACGGTCGGGCGCATGTGCTGAAGGAGGACTTTGATGAGCCGGAGGAGGAGTTCGTGCAGACGGAAGAGGAGGTGGAGCACGAGATCGAGCGGCTGCGTCTGGCTCTGGAGGTGACGTATCGCGAGATTTTGAAACTGCAGAAGCAGATGGAGGAGACGGCGGGTGCGGAGGAGGCGGAGATTTTTGAGACCCATCTGCTGATCATCCAAGACACAACGATTTTCGATCATGTGACGCGGCAGGTGCGGGATCGGAAAATGCGGGTGGATGCACCGTTTTACAGCTACATGCAGCGCCAGATCCAGGCGCTGCGGGGAAAATCGGATCCCTACCTGAGAGAGCGCTTTTTGGACATCAAGGACGTGACGCAGCGGGTGATGCGGCATCTGCGAGGGGAACTGCTGGAGACGCCGATGTTTGATCACCCCGTGATCATCGTGGCGCATGATTTGACGCCGTCCGACACGGTGCAGTTGGATCGGCGGATGGTGCTGGCCTTTGCGGTGGAGACGGGCAGTCCGGTCTCCCATGCGGCGATCATTGCCCGCTCCCTGGGCGTGCCAGCCGTGGTGCGACTGACGGGGATCTCGGAGCAGCTGCACTCGGGGGATCCGGTGCTGCTGGACGGAGATCGCGGAGTGCTGACGGCGTTTCCCTCAGCAGAGGCGCTGTCCGATCTGCAGGCTCGCCAGGTCCGGGCCAAAGAGCGCCGACAGGAGACCGATATCGCCCGGGATAAACCGGCGATCCTGAAAAACGGGGAACGGGTGACGGTGGGTTGCAATGCGGAATTTCTGGATGAAGTGCCGATGATCCAGGCCTGTGGGGCGGAGGAGGTGGGGCTGTTCCGCACGGAGTTCCTGTTTCTGGCTCGACCTGATGCGGAGGAGGGCTGGCAGGAACGGGCCTACCGGGAGGTGATGGATGGGGTGGCTCCTCGTCGGGTGATTTTTCGCACGCTGGACCTGGGCGGAGACAAGGTGGCCAGCGGCATGGATGCCGCAGCCGAGCCGAATCCGTTTTTGGGTTGGCGGGGACTGCGGTTGAGCCTGGGGCGGCCCGAGATGTTTCGCGCCCAGCTGCGGGCTCTGCTGCGCGCGGGTGCCGGACGCCGTCTGGGTTTGATGTTCCCGATGGTGACGACGGTGGAAGAGGTGGTGGAGGCGCGGAAGCGGGTGGATGCCTGTTTGGCAGAGCTGAGCCAGGAGGGCGTGCCACCGCCGACGGAATTGAAGGTGGGAGCGATGATTGAAGTGCCCGGCGCGGCCTTGGTGGCGGCGCAGCTGGCGCAGCATGTGGATTTTTTCAGCCTCGGCACCAACGATCTGATTCAATACACCCTGGCGGTGGATCGGCTCAATGAGCGGGTGGCCGATCTCTACCAGCCGACTCATCCGGCCGTGTTGCAGCTCATTCACCGGGTGATCCAGGCGGGAAATGCCGCCGGCATCCCTGTGGGCATGTGTGGAGAGATGGCATCGGACTTTCGCCTTGTCCCTCTGCTGTTGGGATTGGGTTTGCGGGACTTCAGCGTGGCCACGGCTCAGGTGGCACGTTTGAAGCAGTTGATTCGGCTCTGCGATCCCGCCGCCTGTGCGGCCCTGGCAGAGCGCGTGCTGCAAATGGACAGTGCCTCCGAGGTCCTGACGGTGACACTGGAGGTGGCACAGGAGCAGTTTGGCCGTTCCGCCCAGGTGGCGGCTGGTTCCTCGCGCCTGATGTGGCAGGATTGAAGTGGCCTGCCAAGAAGAAAGCGGAGGCTGGTCGGGACCCAACCTCCGCTTAAGCAACGGGAGAAATGTGAAAACGCGAACCGTTCGGTCAGCCAATGGCGCGGCGAGTGGTTCGGCGGCGCTTGGTGGACGGCGGTGCGCTGGTGGGGACAAAAGCGTCGCCAAACAGATACTGCCGGGCACTTTCCACCTGGGCCATGCACTGGCTGAGCCATTTGGTGTAGTCGCGTCCGAGGAAGGGGGATAGCTCGGGGGTGAGGATGGCCTCCGCCACTTCCACGTGGTGATTGCGCAGCTCCATTTCCAGCTGAAAACCGACCTCGGGCATGAAAAGCTCCACGGCTTCGAACATGTCCATCACCCGCGCGGCGTAGCTGCGATCCCAAACGGTATCTCCATCATCATCATAGCTGCTGGTCACAGAGTGGGCGATGGTGTATTCCGCCCCATCGGAGTAGATCTCCGCGCAGCGCAGCACCGACTCGAAGGATTCCGTCTCGGTGGTAATGGGGAGCACGATGGAAAGCTGGATGCCAGCTTCGGGCAGCACGTTTTCGAAGTCGTGAGTTTGGTAAAACTCGCCAAAAAATCCGCCCAGACCGGTTTCGATTTCCAGGATCGAGATGGGCTTCTCATCCAGATGCTCAAAGAGGGTGCGGGCAGTCAGAGCCTCGGCTTCGAGGTGCCGCCGGGAATCGGAGCTGTCTGCAGCCTCGGACTCGGAGAGCACCAGACTTTGGTGATCGACGCCGTGTTGAGCGAGATAGAAGCTGATGCAACTGGCCAGCGTGGTCTTGCCGGTGGCTGGGGCATCGTTCTGGATGAGGATCAGTCTTTTCATAATAATTTTCAAATTTCGAGTGAATTATAGAAAAGACAAAAATTATATCAAGTAAAATATTTCATATTTCCATAATTTTTATATTTTGATGGCTTGGAATGGCTTGGAATGTCGAGTTGGTCGGTTCGGGTCATCCTTTCTTTGAACTCTCGCAAAAGGCTGCGTCAGGCTGTTTCACCTCCTTCGGGTTATGGGTGCCCAAAAATCAAGTCACGCTGAACCCGATGAGATGGGGACGAGGAATGGGATCGCTTCGTAGCCACGAAGGGCATTCGTGGTCGCTCGGCCCCTGGGCAAAGCTCCTTTTACCGATTCACGTCGGCGGCTGCGGTTCTCGCACTTGAAGCATCAGCGTCTCCGTCGAGGAGGAGGAGATGCGGCTCTGACTACGCGCGGTTTTCGTAGAGGAAGGTGGTCAGCGGGCTGGTGGCGCTGGCTTCGCTCTGGGCATCGGCGAGGCCGATCTCATAAGCGCTGCGACCTGCCTCGCAGGCGGCTTTGAAGGCGCGGGCCATGCGCGGGGGATCGGCGGCGATGGCGATGGCGGTGTTGATGAGGACGGCGTCGGCTCCGATCTCAAAGGCCTCCGCAGCGTGGCTGGGGGCTCCGATCCCGGCATCGACGACGACGGGCACGGTGGCTTGCTCGAGGATGATCTCGATCTGAGCGCGCGTGGTGAGGCCGCGATGGGAGCCGATGGGCGAGCCGAGGGGCATGACGGTGGCGGTGCCGATGTCTTGCAGGCGGCGGGCGAGGACGGGGTCGGCGTTGATGTAGGGCAGGACTTTGAAGCCTTCGCGGACGAGGATTTCGGCGGCTTTCAGAGTCTCGATGGGATCGGGGAGCAGAAAGCGGGGATCGGGATGGATCTCGAGCTTGACCCAGTTGGGAAGCCCGGCGGCGACGGCGAGGCGGGCGAGGCGGACGGCCTCTTCGGCGTTCATGGCTCCGCTGGTGTTGGGGAGGAGGAGGACGTCGCTGGGGATGTGCTGGAGGATGTCGGCAAAGGGGTCACCCTGGCCGCTGAGGTCGGCGCGGCGCAGGGCGACGGTGACGATCTCGCTGCCGGAGGCGACGATGGCGTCCCGCATGAGCTGGGGGGAGGCAAACTTGCCGGTCCCGAGCATGAGGCGGGAGTGGAAGGTGCGGTCAGCGATGGTGAGAGGCTGCTGGGGCATGAGATCGAGTTGGAGTCCGGAAGCGGGAGCGCGGTGTCTCAGCTGAGCTGGAGGCGCTGGAGGAGTTCGCTGAGGCCGAGCTGGATGCCGATGTAGAAATCTCCGAACTCGGCATAGACGGCGCTGACTTCATCAAACCGCATTTCATAGACGATGCTTTTGATTTGGAAGAGGTCGTGAGAGAAGAGGGTGACGCCCCACTCGTGGCTGTCGAGGCCGGTGGAGCCGGTGACGAGCTGGCGGACTTTGCCGGCGTATTTGCGGCCGGTGATGGCGTGGCTTTTCATGAGGTCACGCCGGGTTTCGAAGGGGTTCATGAACCAGTTGGCTCCGACGTTGCGGAGCTTGTTCATGGGGTAAAAGC
>JAGRPD010000255.1:10254-14180 GCA_020439875.1 Verrucomicrobiales bacterium | reverse complement strand
CGGAAGTTGATGTTGTTGATGTCGCCACTGGTGCCATTGGCCATCATGGCCACGAAGGGCGGATCATCCTTTGCGCCACCGAAGAGCCGCTTCATCGCCTCGCAATACACCCCGTAGTAATCCGCCGAGATGTGACCCGGGCCAATGCCGCCGACGTAGTGCAGCGAGTAGGCGGAATAGACGGAGATGAGGCGGCCGCCGGGCTCGCGCAGGGCGATGAAGGAAAGGGTGGGATCAATCGGACCGGCGGGTTCGACGAGGCTGTCCGAACCCGCGCTGGGATTCATCTTCACCTTGTCGATCTTGCCAAAAGGATTTTCCGGCATCGTGCCTTCCTTGAGGAACCAGCGGCGGTTGTGCACATGCTCCGGCACATCGACGGTGCCAAACGCGATCTCGGCGGGACGGAGCAGGTTGGTGGCGCGCTTCACGCCGTCGGCGATGCGTTTGGCGACAAACTGCTGGTAGTCGGTCAACTCCATGTCCGACTGATAACCGCGCGGATCGGTGCTGTGGGCGTTGACGCCGGAGTGGGTGTGGGTGGCGGAAATCAGGACATTGGCAGCGGGGATGCCGGTCTCCAGTTCGATCAAGCGCCGCGCCTCCAGCGAGAGACTGCGGTGCAGGCCGAGCAGATCGCAGACGACGAGGGCCAGCTTCGTTTTGCCATCATCGAGCACCAGGCAGCGCGCGTGGAGTTCGTCGTGGACGTGGGTGGAGGGGAAGGGGAGGAAACCGCCGACGATCTTTTCCCCGATGGGCGGCGTGATGTTGCTGGTGGCGGCCCCGGCCATCAGCGGTGCCTTTTCTGCGCCAACGGCGGGAAGCGGCGAGAGTCCGAAGACCGATAGAAGGGCAAGAAAGGCGGGAAGGAAGCGCATGAAACCCATACAGCCGAAGCGAGGGGTTTTTGTCGAGAGACGAAAGAAAAGGAGGCGAGGTTTTGACGGAATTCCGAAAGGAGGAACCTTTGCCTCAGGCCGGATCCTCGGGAGAGTTGGCGTCTGCTCCGAGATACAAAGAGGTGCGCAGGGTGCCGGCACTGAGCAGGGAGCGGAATCGGACTTCGTCTTCCTCGCGTGTGGAACTGACCAGAACGTGCTGATAGGCTGGCCAGTGCGCCATTTCTGCTGCGGCATTGCGCAGCCTGAGATCCAGAGTGGCGGTATCTTCGGTGCCGCGTCCGCGCAGACGAGCCGCCAGTTCTTCGGGGCTGGGGGGGAGCACAAAAACATCGAGCAGGCAGCGCCGCACCAGTTCGTCGGTGCAGCTGCGCACCATCGCGGCACCTTGCACGTCGATGTCGAGCAGCACATCGACACCCTGCCGAAGATGATCGTACACCGTCTCTTTCAGGGTGCCGTACGCGTGCTGATGCACCTGGGCGTGCTCAAAAAAATCTCCGGCCGCGACACGGCGTTCGAACTCCGCTTCACTGAGGAAAAAATAGTCCACCCCGTGTTGTTCACCTGGGCGCGGCTTGCGGGTGGTGCAGCTGACGGAGAAGACGGCCAAACCGGCCTCGCAGACTTTGCGGCACAGGGTGGTCTTGCCGGTGCCGGAGGGACCGGAAACGACGATCATTTGGCCGAGACGTTGATGGGGAAAATTCACGATGAAACCGGAGATGATGAAGCCAGAAGATGGAGGGGAACCCGCTGACTGGCAACGCGTCAATGCCATGGTGCGGGGGATTTCACGGGGGCAGAAGGCGGAGTCGAGCGGTCAATCCCGAGTGATCGCTGAAGCGGCCTCGCAGCTTGCGTGCTTCCACCACCTGCCAGCGTGAGCCAACCCACATTTGATCGAGACTGAGCAGGGGCAGTCCCCAAAACCAGGTTTCTCGCCAGCCGTGTCCACCCGCCTCCCAAGCTGGGGTCAGCGCGGGCTGCCAGGCTTCAAAATGCACAGACTCGCGCGGGGTATTCATATCACCGACCACGATGGCGGTGGGGTTGCCTTCGGTATGCTCCAACACTTCCTTGAGCTGTTGGCGACGGGTCAAAAAGGGATGGGCATAGACGTCGGCCAACACGAGTCGGATCGTTCCCCCCGGGTGCTGAAATTCCCGAGTGACGTACCCCCCGAGGCCGTCGAGTTTGCCGTATTCGCGGAGTCGCATGGGCAGGCGGGAGAGGACCAGCAGACCTCGGGCGCGGTAGTCGAATGCGTAGTCGGGCAGAGCCGCGCGCCAAGCGGCTTGATCCGCCTCGGTGAGGCGGCCCGGCTCCACGAAGGCCGCGACGTGCGGTTGCTCAGCGCGAATGGCCTCGACAGCTCCCTGACAGAGGCCTTTGGGTCGGTTGAGATTCCAAAACAGTATCCGCATTTCCTCCTCGGGAAGCACCCTGGAAGCGAGCGGGTCCGGTCCGGGAGCCCAGCAGCGGCCATACCAAACCAACCCGATGCCCAGTGTCAGCAAGGCAGCGCTCCAGCGACTCCGGCGACCCGGAGAGACGAGCGTCACTGCCGCTGCGATGATCGCCAGGGCGGGAAGGGGCAGCAGGTAAAACAGCGGGGCCAGCGAATCCCAACGGTCGCGAAGAACGACCTGCATAAAGAGCCCAGCTCCCAGGATCAGCCAACCCACCGCGCTCAGCCAGCTCCGCCCCACGCGGCAGACCATCAGGACACCGGCTTGAGGGTCACTTTTTTCACGTCCATCACGGCTTTTCCCGTCTTGCCGAGCGGTGCGATTTGCAGGTGCTGCATGCCGACGCTTTTGACCTCGATCGTGCCTGCCGACACGTCTTTCCAGTTTTGAAAACCGCCGGTGTCTTCCACTTTAAATCGGCCTTCGCTGTCGCCCAATCTCACCGCCACCTCACTGCCGCCTTGGCCGGTGCCGCAGCCCTGTGTCACGACGACGTCGTAACGACCAGGTTGATCCATGGTAAAACTCCACTCGGCCACATCATCGGGATCTGACCAAAAGCCGAGGCAATCCTTCTCCGCTTGTGGCTCGTACCGCATCAGGCGCGACCAGGTGGTGGCGTTGCGCGCGTGGAAGACGAGACTGCCGTCCGCCAGCTTTTCGGGAGCTTCGTCGCCCTCGGGAGCGGGCACGAGGCGGACGGCGTGAAAGGTCACCTGGCTGGTGATCGGAGCAGCTGGCATGTAGAGGCCGAAGCCATGCTCACCGGCTTCGAGTTTGAGCGTGCCGAGGTCGGTGGTGGTGGGCTGAATCGAGGCTTTCAGCGGGCTTTTGAGTCGTGTTTCACCCAGCTTGAACTGCACGGGCTGGCCCGTTGGCTGGATGCTGTGCATCAGCTCGACCTTGAAGGAACCGGGGCGCTCGGTCACGGCGATGCCGCCGTCCCATTGCTCCCAGTGAGTCATGGATTGGTGGCTGAGTTGATCTCCGCTGACCTCCACCACGCCTTGCGTCGGTGCATCCTCGCGCTCCACCGGCTCATCCGATCCGAAACCTCCCAAGTGCATGGGAGGTGGGGGCGGCTGGCTAAATACATCGGCCGCAGTGGTCGCTTCCTGGACGGGGGGCGGTGGCATCGCTGGAGTCGCGGCATCCGGATCGGCCATGGCAGTGGCAGACTCCACCGACTCAGGTTCTGCGGTGGCGGATTGATCGCGAGAGCAGGCAGCCAGGCCGCAGAGGCCAGCGAGGAGGAAAAATAGGGGGCGCGTCATGAGGACGACACTTTGCGCAGAAGGTCGCCTCCCGGCAATCACGGAATTTAGGCCAAACCCAAGGCGGCCACTTGATCCTCATCCAGGCCCAGGTAGTGACCCAGCTCGTGCAGCAGGGTCACGCGTACCTCTTCGCGGTAGGCGCGTGCATCACCCATGACCTCGTCCCAGATGGCACCGAGAAAAAGCGTGATGCGCGGCCAGTCAGCGGGATCTTCGCTCAGGGTCTGACCCAGAGGGCAGCCCTCAAACAGCCCCATCAACTCATCCGTGGGGTG
>JAGRPD010000255.1:0-10202 GCA_020439875.1 Verrucomicrobiales bacterium | reverse complement strand
GTGAGCCGCACCTCACGGCGGGCAATGGATTCGAGGCGTTCGAAGCGCATCCCGTCACCATGGCGCGATTTCGCAGCTTGTCAGCTGAGGAGCGAGACTGCTTTTTCCTGCCAGGAAATTGCCACGCCAGCCGAGGCCCGCAGAGTGCGCGCCACGAAGCCAGCTCAGGCTGCGGTGAGGGGCGGGTGCGGCTTCAGTCGTTCCCGGAAAAAATCAGGGAACGAGGAAGATCTTGCTGGTGTAAGGGCAGCGCACCTTTTTGCCGGGAGTGATGCCACGGACATCGACCATTTGAGTCTTGTCGTACGGGCTGTACACAAATCCCTTTTTGCCGGGAACCGGAATGCCAAATGGCATCTGCGCCGCCGTTGGAGCCGAGCTGTCGGAAGTCGAAGCATTCGACGAGGAGGTGGTCGGCTTGTCCTCGGTGGTCGAAGAATCCGTGCTGGTCGTGGAAGAGGTGCTGGGTTTGTCCTCTTTGTTCCGATTGGAGGAAGCGGTGGTGTTGCTGGAGGAAGGAGGATCCACCGAAATATCACTGGGCGTCTCGTAACGGGTGGAGCTGGAATTGCTGCTCGGCACTTCAGGCGTCGAGGTGGTGCGATTGGTCTGGCTCCGCTCCAAGTAACGCGTGTCTTCGCGATTGCGGCTCGGTGCTGCATCCAGCGAGACGCCGGTGCCCGTCGCGGTTTGGTTGGGCGGCTGCCAGGTGTAGCAGTTGCTGAGCAACAGCGCGGTCGCGGCTGCCAGAGGGAGGCGGAAGGTGGGGGAGAGACGGACGGTGAACATGGGACGAGGTGGACTGAAGGGACAGGCTAGACCGTGACGCGCATCGGCATCAAGACGTAAAGGAAACCCTGGCCAGCGCGAATGACGCCGGGGCTGATTTCATCGATCAGATTGAGGGAGATTTCATCCGTGCTGAGATTGCGCAGCGGAGCGATGGTGAACTCTGGATTGAAGGCGATGGTCATCTCGGGCCCCTGATAGTTGATGGCCAGACTTTCGCGTGCTTCACCGATGTCGGGGGTGGAGGCGATGATCTCGACGTTGCCTGCGGAGAAGACAAACTTCACAGAGTTCGATTTGTCATTGGCCAGGATGGCGACGCGGGAAATGGAGCGCAGAAAGGCCTCCCGCTCCAGTGTGATGCGCTCTTTGGGCTCTCCAGGGATGACCTGGCGGTAGTTGGGGTAGTTGCCGTCGATGAGTTTGCTGACAAGCAAGGAACTGCCCATGTTGAATCCAATTTGACTCGGGCCGATGAGGATCTGCACATCGCCCTCGTCGCCGAGCAGTCGAGCCAGCTCATTGACGGCCTTGGTGGGGACAATGACGTCGATCTCCTGGCTCTCAGGAAACTCGATTTCGTGCTCCACCATGGCGAGGCGGCGGCCATCGGTGGCCACCATGGTCAGGGTGCCGGCTTTGAAGGAGAAAAGAATGCCGTTGAGGACGTAGCGTGTTTCATCCGTCGAGATGGCATAGGAAGTCTTGCGCAGGCAGTCACGCAGCAGTTGCTGACTGATTTGGAATTCTTTGGCTTCGTCGAACTCCGGCAGGGCGGGGAATTCCTGACTGGTCAAACCGAGCACTTTGAAGAAAGAGGGACCGCTGCGGATCGAGGCCGTGTTTTTCTGATCGACTGAGACGCTGACTTCCTCAGCGGGCAGCTCGCGGATGATGCTGGCCAGACGGCGGGCGGGCAGGGTAGTCGCGCCCTCCTCCTCCACATCGGCCGGAACGCTGCAGCTCACCCCCACGTCCAAATCGGTCGTCGTCAGCTCCAAGGTGCCGTTCCGCGCTCGCAACAAAACGTTGGAGAGGATGGCGAGCGTGGTTCGGCTACCGACGACATGCTGGACCTGCTGGAGGGCTTCCAGGAAATCTTCCTTGCTGATGTTGAACTTCATAGAGACAGAGGCGGACGAACTGCTTCCTTACAGAGCAGTGTTCAATCGGCAAGGATATTGAGGAAAAAATCCGCCATGTCGAATAAAATGGCACGCCAGCAGCCGCTGGAGTCGGCCAAAAGGGTGTCTTCAGCGGTTTGTGGAAGGCGGAGACCTTAATCTTCCAAGATGCGGCTGGTCAGCGCATCGATCAGGGGACGGGCCTCAGGATCGCTGGCCAGGCGCTTTTCCACCTGGCGGCAAGCGTGAATGACGGTGCCGTGGTCGCGCCCGCCAAATTCCTCGCCAATTTGGATGAGCGGCATTTTCACCAAGGTGCGCACCAAATACATGGCGACCTGCCGACCCCAGGCGAGGTTTTTGGTGCGGCGCGGGCCGATGAGATCGCTGATCCGCAGGTCAAAGTGGCTGGCGACGACGCGCTGCACGCGATCCACGGTGATGCTCTTGGCTGGCTCCTGATCCAGCACATCAGCGAGCAGACGATCCAGTTCGGACTCAGTCTCCAAGGTGCTGGCGAGAGAAAGGTGGGCGGCGACCCGCATCAGGGCACCTTCGAGTTTGCGGACGTTGGTTTTGATGCGTTTGGCGATGAATTCAGGAATCCATGGCTCGATGTTGACCTGATAGTCCGCTTGCTTGCGGCGGAGAATGGCCACGCGGGTCTCGTAATCCGGCACCTGAACCTGGGAGGTCAGTCCCCACTCGAAGCGCGACACCAGCCGACTTTCCAAGTTTTTGATCTCACCCGGCGGGCGGTCGCTGGCGAGGATGATCTGACGACCGCTGTTGAACAGCTCGTTGAAGGTGTGAAAAAACTCCTCCTGAGTGCTGTCTTTGGAGGCGAGGAAGTGGATGTCATCGATGATCAAAACATCCACCCGGCGGTAGCGCCGACGGAAGTCATTGAAATCATTTTTGCGCACCGCATCGATGAACTCGTTGGTGAACTGCTCACTGGTGACGTAGCGCACTGAGGAGCGGGGCCGACGGGTGAGCACCTCATGCGCGATGGCCTGCATGAGGTGGGTTTTTCCCAAACCGGATCCCCCATGAAAAAACAGGGGATTGTAAATCGATCCTGGTTGCTCCGCCACGGCGCGGGCGACGGCGGTGGAGTAGGAGTTGTTGGGGCCGACGACGTAGCCCTCAAAGGTGAATTTGGAGTTGAGCCCCGCATCGGTCAGGCTGCGCGGTGAGGGAGAGGCGGACTGACTGACAAATCGACCTTGCGCGGGCTCCCGAGTGCGGGTGGTGCGTGGCGCGGGAGAGGAGAGCTTGGCGGCTTTCAACTCTGCGGATTCGAAGCCGCTGCCTGAATGGTCATCCGTCGCCAAATCCACACGGATCGCCTTGCCCAACACCTCGGCGACCGTGTCGGCCACCAGACTGGCGTAGTTGCTCTCGATCCATACCAGACTGATGGGGCTGGCCACCACGAGGCGGACGTGGTCGGCCAGCATCTCAAAGCGGACGCCATCAAACCAGCGTTCAAAATTTCCCGCACCGATGCGCGCCTTCAACAACCCACAAATGCGCGTCCAGGCATCCGAGTGGGATTCGCCCTTGGACGGCGATGTTGAGGATGGATTGGAGGCGGGATCTGGGGAAAAAAGTTCCATGAGTGGCGTTGAGAGTGGACTGGTAGGCCGGTGGCCCCTCGGGAGGACAAGCACCGGCTCTTGTCTATGACGAGATCGTCACGCGCCACAAGCGAAACCGGATGGAATTTCAAAATTTTATCCTCATTTTACGTGGAACAAAAAAACTTTGGGGCTGTATGCGAAGCGATCTCGAGTGAGTTCAAAAATTTTCGTTTCCCATGCCGTGGGGACTGAGTGGGCGCAGGACTTTTTTGTGTCGAACTTGGCACGGAAATCATTGTTCCACGGCGCAAGGTTGCAGAGGCTGCAGCAACGGGTTTTGATGCCGGCATGACTTCCCCCGATTGGAAAAGACTCGAAGCGCTCTTGGAACGCCGTTTGGAGATCATCTCCGATCGCGAGTGGTACGCACGAGATGCAGCGGAGCACTTGGCAGCGCTGCAATCCGTGTCTGACGCGCTGTCAAATGAATGCGCTCGATTGCGGCCGCAGCTGCCACCGAGGCTGCGGCACTTTTTGGATCAGGCCAGCTTCAATAAGGCGCTGGATTGGATTCGCGACTCGCAATGAACGCTGCGCGCGAACGCGCAGCGTTTGGATGACCTGCCAACGCGCCGACTCAGCGCCCTGAGCTGGGGGCTTGCTTCAGGTAGGCGATGACGTCGGCCACGTCTTGCGGTGTGAGTCCGAGTTGGGCGGCGCTCATCATCAGAGAGCGTGTCATTTTCTTCCGTTGTTTGATGCGCTCCTTCGGCACATACTGAGTTTGCCCCCCCATGGAGCGCACGATGAGGATGTCTCCATCGGTGAGCACTTGGCCTTGGATGGTGATGCCGTCTTGGGTGACGATCTCCGTGCCGTCGAAACCGTGCGCGATGTCTTTGGACGGATCGATCAGCGCTTCCGCGATGACGGAGGCAGGTTGAGACAGACCCCAGCCGGTGAGGTTGGGACCGAAGGCCACACCGGTATCGCCGACCTGGTGACACATGAAGCAACGTGCGATGACCTGGGCTCCTGCGGTGGCGTTTCCTTGCAGTTTCAACACGGCCTCGGAAGTGAGTCCGTTGGAATTTTCCACCGGCTCGGGCACGGTGATCGAGACCAGTTGAATGGAGGCGGGGTCAAAGATGCCCTGCTGCTGAAGTTTTTCCGGCACACCAAAATTGGCCCAATCATCGGTGCTGCGTTTGATGAGCCACCACATGGCGTCATCTTTGGTGCCTGCCAAGTCACTGCCAGCCACGCGCAGCATCGCGTCGGCCGCAGCGGCGGTGGGAATGAAGGCCAGGGTATCCACGGCCAGCTTGCGGACCTCGGGAGCGAGGCCGCCATCCAGCGCGCGTGCTACGAGGGCGGGGATGGCGGCAGCGGGATGAAGCCGCCAAGTCAGGCGGGCGAAAGTGGGTGTCCAGGCGTTGGGAGCGGGATCCTGAGCGGCGTGCAGCAGGGCTTCCCAGACGAGGTCGTCCTTACCCGAACAACCGATGCCCCAGGCCTCCAAGTAAGAGCGATCGGTGCCATCGTAACCGGCGGCCAGTTTGACCAGCAGCGGCACCGAATCTGACGCGGGCACATCGCGCAGGGAGGTGGCCACGTCTCGACGCACGGCGGAGGAAGCATCTTCCACCAGGGCGCTGGCCAAGGGCACAAGCGCGGCTCCCGCTGCCTTCAAGGCGCGGAAGGCAACGAGGCGCAGCAGAGCGTCGTCATTCTTCAGCAGCGGCGTGACCCGCGCCTGTCCGGCATCGCCCAACTGCGCCAGCAGCCAGACGGCTCGGGCGGCGATGTAGGGGTTGGGATTTTTCAAAATTTCAGCCACATCATCCAGCACCGCATCTCCCTTTGCACGCAGGCGAGTGAAGCCGACGTGGCGGGTGTTGACGGCGGCGGATTGCAGGGCCTGCAACTGGCCTTCCGTGGTGCTGAGATCCAGCGCGGGCACCTGAGGTTTGAACCCCTTCGGAGCGATGCGGTAGATGGCACCCGAGCAGGTCTCATCCAGATCCTGGTGGCCGCCGGTGCGGGGGTCGAACCAATCGGTCACGTAAATCGCGCCGTCGGGTCCGACGCAGACATCGGAGGGGCGGAAGTAGGTGTTGGTCTCATCGGAGAGGTTGTTGGATCCGCCCACGAAGTCGGAGCCCTTGAACTCACCAGCCGCGTTGGAGGTGAGGAAGTTGAAACGATCCAGCTTGTAACCGGCTCCCGCCGCCTCGGGCAGGTATCCAAAGACGGTGTTGCGTCCGGTCTCGCAGCTCAGCAGCAGGCCGCGATACTTTTCCTGGAGTGCCCCATTTTCATAGTAGGCCATGCCGGTGGGCGCGCCGCCGCCATACACGTCTCCAGCGGGGATGCTGCCGGGATCATCCTGCCGCCACTCCGCCGTGGGAATGTCCTGGTCGGGGCGCTGATCCGCGCGCCATTGGCGGCGGCCATCGCGGGAGAAAAAGCCGAAGCTGCCGCCATCGATGATGGGGCTGACGCGGCAGGCGGGCGGATCATCGTTGTCATTTTGAAACATGTCTCCGAAGGAGTTGATGACGCCTTCGAAGGAGTTGCGGGAATTGAAGCTGTGAATGCGAGTGGCCGTGCCATCGGGCTCGATGCTGGCGGAAAATCCACCGACGTAGATGTGGCCATCATCGCTGGTCTCACCAGCGTAGTCGTTGTTCAAATACGCGCCGCCAATGCGGAAGGTGCGGCCATCACGATCGGTGAACAACGCGCCGCAATTGCCGTTGGAAAAATACCAGCGGCCATCGGGTCCACCATAAAGCGCGTGCAGGCTGTGATCGTGCTGCTGCTGCTCAAAACCCGTGAGCAAGACCTCGCGCTTATCCACGGCTGGATCGAACACGAGATCCCGATTGACGTCGGTATAGACGATGATGCTGGGGGCATTGGAGACGACGATGACGTTGTCAAACACGGCCACTCCGAGCGGGCACTCGAGTTCTTTTTCCCGCACAAAGACGTGAGTTTGATCTGCCTTGCCATCGCCATCGGTATCCTGCAACACTCGGATGCAATCGCCCTCCCGGGAGCGACCCGAGTGACGGCGGTAGTTGATGCCTTCAGCAATCCAGACGCGACCCGCGTGGTCGATGTCCATGTTGGCGGGATTGAACAGCATCGGAGAGCTGGCCCAGAGGGTGACTTCCAAGTCCTCTGGTACATGAAAGCGATCGATCCCGAGCACCTGCGGCTCCACCGCTGCGGGGTCAAAGGCGGGCACGGAGGGATCGGGCGTGAAGGCGGGTTTACCGGCTTCAAAGACCTTTTTGGGTTTGGCCTTGGGCGCGGCGGCGAGGCTCAAAGCGAGCAACGAGCAACAGGCGGTGGCCAGCAGGGGACGGACGAGGGCAGACATGAGACGTGAGAGAGCGAAGGACGTGGTGAGAAGATGAGATCAGGGTTTTTCGATGACGGAGTAGGCCTTCCAGGCAGCTTCGATATCGGCGTCTTTTTCCGTGCCTCGGTGAAAATAGAAGCGGTGGAACAGGCGCAGCGGCTGAGCGGGTTCAATGGTCACGGCACCATCGGGCTCGTTGTCATTGAGGCTGTGCAGGCCGAAGGGGTTGGCGGTGAAAAGGCCGTAAGTGCGGGCATGCCAGTAGGTGGGGTAGCGGAAGCTGGCGGGGTGATTCAGCATGGCGACGCCCACGGTCTCTCCATCGACGGGTCCAGAGTAGTCGCACCATTTGGCTCGTTTGGCCCAGGCGTCTTTGTCGGTCTGGCCTTCGCTGTTGATCAGCCTGCCGCCGAGACCGGTATCCACGGCCATGCTGGTCGGCACGCGGATGCTGAGGCCGGCGTCTTTTTTGTCGGCAGAAACGACGGGGCCTTCGGAGGCGATGAGTTCGATATCGACGTCGATGATGCGGGCGTCGCCATCGAGGGAGAAGATCATGGTGCGGCGCTCTTCGAGCTGCTTCTTGCCCGCGTGATCCAGGTAGTCGCTGAGGGCGATGAGGGTGGCGGTCTTGCCATCCGACTCCATTTTTTCAAACGCGCGGTGTTTGATCTCGCCGAGGTGAGCGAGCCGTTCTTTGGCTTTGTCTGCGTTTTTGCCTTTCATTTGCTCGGCAAAGGTCGCCTCCTCCGCCCAGGTGTCGGTGCCAGCGATGTCCTCATGCCCGAAGCAGAGGCCGCGGTGGTGCGGGTGGTCATGCTGCTCGCCCTCGACGGTGCGCATCGGATAGGCGCGGGTCATGCTCTTCTGACCGGGGCCGTAGATGGGCCAAAGGTAGGGCATGTTGGAGCCGCCACCGCCGGTGACGTACTCGGCGAAAACTTGATCGCCAATCTTGATCACCGCCCCCGAGTCGGAGGGCGCAATGCTGAGGTCAGCTGCGGAGCAAAATCCGCCCACGGAAAGGAGGAGGGCGGCGAGGGAGAGGGTGGAGAGCGAGCGCATCATCGGGGATACAACGCGCCTCCCGGCTCTTGCTTGCACCGAGCTGGAGGGAATCTCAAGGCAACTGCAAAGCGGCGATGCGCTGCATGACTTCGTCCGCCAGAGATTGGTAAAGCTCGCGCCCGCTCAGGTGGCTGCGCGCGGCGAGGTCCGGGGTGTATTTTTCCCCGACTACGAGGGTGACACTCGAAGGTCTAGGAAGAATGCGATGCCGAGGGAATGCCTCGAAGGTGCCAAACAATCGCAGAGGCAGGACGGGCGCGCGGGCCTTCGCCAAAAACAGGCCCACTCCCGCTTCGGCGGGCAGCAAGTGCCCATCCTCGGTGCGGGTGCCTTCCGGAAACATGAGCACTTTCCCACCACCCCGCAGCAGACGGATGACGGTTTTCAAACTGGAGGTGTCTGGGTGGTCGCGGTCGATCGGGATGCTTTGCCAACTGCGCAAGGTGGCTCCCATGAGGGGATTGTTGAAAAGCGTTTTGCGAGCAAAAAAATGGATCGGCTTCTCAAAGGCCTGACCAATGAAGGGGGGATCAAAAAACGAGGCGTGATTGGAGCAGACGAGGGCTGGCCCTTCGAAGTGCAAACCCGCCTCATTGACGACGCGGAAATCATAAAAACAACGGGCCAACCAGCTGGAGAGCGTGTGGCCGATGCGATAACTGAGCGTCATGGCGGAAGTGTGGGCAAAAACGGTGACGGATCAGGCGGCGACGAGTCCAGCGGCGCGCAGGGCGGCCAGCACTTGATCCACGGCTTCCTGCAGGGTGATGGTGGAGTTGTCAATGACGCGGGCTCCCTCAGGGATGACCAGGGGAGAGGTCTTGCGAGTGGAGTCGAGCCGATCCCGCTCGGCGACCTGATCAGCATGACCCTGAGCGCTGCGGCGCGCGGCGCGCACGGCTTCGGAGGCGTCGATGTAAAATTTGTAGGGACTGTCGGGAAAGACGACGGAGCCAATGTCGCGCCCTTCCATGACGAGACCTCCCAGGGCGGCCAGTCCGCGTTGGGCATCAACGAGTGCGGTGCGCACCGCCTCCACACGAGCGATGTGCGAGACGGCGCGATTGACGGGATCGGAGTTGAGTTCCTCGTCGGTGAGGGCTCGGCCCTGCCAGTGCAGCTGCGTGCGCCCCTCGGCGACGGGACAGGAGAGTCCAGCCTGCGGGGCAAAGGCGGCGACGGCCTCCGCATCGGCGGGGTCAATGCCAGCTTGCAGCACAGCCCAGGTCATGCCGCGATACATGTTGCCGGTGTTGACATAAACGAAGCCGAGTGCGCGCGCCACCTCGCGGGCGATGCTGCTTTTTCCCGACGCGGCGGGTCCGTCGATGGTGATGACCAGGGGGGCAGGGGAGGACACGTGAGGGAGAGGGCGTTAGGAGGGATCTTGGGGGCGCGTCATGCGGGTCATGATGGCGGCAGGCGCGCGGGAGATGACCGGGATGCTGTCCGCATCGGCGTCACCATCGAAAAAGCGGCGCAGGTGGGCCTCGAATCCGGGATAGGAAGTGGCGATCGCCTCGGCCCCGTCGATGGTCGTGGTGCCATCGGCAAACAGACCTGCGATGGCGAAGGCCATGCCGATGCGATGATCCCCGCGCGTGTCGATGCGTGCCCCATGCAGCGGCGCGCCTCCTTGGATCTCCATGCCATCATCAAACTCCGTGACGGTGACGCCCATGGCACGCAGGGAATCGGCGACGACCGAGATGCGGTCGGTTTCTTTGACCCGTAGCTCGGCGGCGTCTTTGATCAGAGTGCTGCCACGTGCCAGCGCACCCGCCACGGCGAGGATGGGCAGTTCGTCGATGACGTTGGGGATCTCATCTCCTCCGATCACCGTGGCACTGAGTTCACCGCCTTTCACCGTGATGTTGCCGCGTGGCTCGCCATCTTCATGCGTCTCTGAGTGGGTGACCTGCGCGCCCATGCGCAGCAGCACGCGGAGGATGCCGGTGCGCGTGTCATTGAGACCCACGTTCGTGAGCGTCAATCGCGAACCCGGATGCGCGGCCGCCGCCACCATCCAAAACGCTGCGCTTGAGATATCCCCCGGTACGATCACGTCGCGCGCTCGTGGCACCTGCCCGCCATAGACCGTGATATCTTTTCCCTCCCGCAGCCACTTCACGCCAAAGTGCGCCATCATCCGCTCGGTGTGATTGCGCGTGACCACGGGCTCCACCACCGTCGTTTTTCCAGGAGCAAAAAGACCCGCCAACAGTACAGCGCTTTTTACCTGCGCGCTGGCCACCGGCAGGG